>JAYVXJ010000211.1:0-7333 GCA_043785285.1 Chitinophagaceae bacterium | reverse complement strand
CGGACTTTGTTGTATTCGATGAATCGGTATCTGCACTGGATGTAAGTATTCAGGCCCAGGTACTCAACCTCATCAACGACCTGAAGCAGGAGTTTGGCTTTACGGCTGTGTTTATTTCACACGATCTTTCGGTTATCCGATACCTGTGTGACCGGGTAATGGTAATGGAAAATGGCCGGATAGTGGAATCCGGGGATGCGGAGACCCTTTACCGGAATCCGCTGACAGCCTATACTAAAATGCTTATTGATGCGATTCCAGGCGCTTTACCCCTGAAAAACAGGGAATAAAAAACCTTTCCGGATCATTTTTAGGTATGGCTATTGCATATAAGGTATTCTTCCATACCTTTGCACGCTTGTAAAATCATGCCGTAACATGAATCGAATCGGGTGCCGTAAGACCTGGTTTGAATGATCAGCCTTACTCCGCCTCTCCTTCGACTCATGTACCGGGAACTAATAAAAATTCTGACTGAATGAAGCTTTCCCAGTTCAAATTCGATCTGCCACTAAACCTCATTGCCCAGCACCCAGCCAAAAGAAGAGAAGACAGCCGAATGATGGTTGTGCACCGCAAAACCGGTCAAATAGAAAATAAACATTTCCGGGACGTCATGGAATATTTCAATGACAAAGACGTGTTTGTAGTTAATAATACTAAAGTTTTTCCTGCACGGATGTATGGCCGGAAGGAAAAAACCGGCGCCAAGATCGAAGTGTTCCTGCTGCGGGAACTCAATAAGCCGAACCGGTTATGGGATGTTATTGTGGATCCTGCCAGAAAGATCCGCGTTGGTAATAAACTCTATTTTGGTGACAACGATGAACTGGTAGCTGAAGTGATAGATAATACCACCAGCCGCGGACGGACGATCCGTTTTTTATGGGATGGAACGGACGATGAATTCCGTCAGGTATTGGAAATGCTGGGAGAAACCCCGCTTCCCAAATACATCAAACGCAAACCGGACGAAGAGGATAAGGAAAGATATCAAACCGTATATGCCAAGCATGAAGGAGCCGTTGCTGCTCCTACGGCAGGACTTCATTTTAGTAAAGAATTAATCAAACGGCTTGAGATTAAAGGAATCCGTTTTGCCGAAGCCACTTTACATACCGGACTGGGAACTTTTCGTCCCATTGAAGTAGAGGATCTTAGCAAACATAAGATGGATGCGGAATATTACCGGATTGACGAAGAAGCATGCAGGATTGTCAATAAAGCCCGAATGGGCGGTAATCGGATTTGCTCAGTAGGGACCACTACTATGCGTGCACTGGAATCTTCTTTCACCGCTGAAAAATTATTGAAACCTTCTGAAGGTTGGACGAACACCTTTATTCATCCGCCCTATCAGTTTAATATTGCGGATGCGCTTATCACCAATTTTCATCTTCCTAAAACCAGTCTGCTGATCATGGTATGTGCCTTTGCCGGATACGACCTTACCATGGAAGCTTATAAAAGAGCAATCAAGGATAAATACCGGTTTTTCAGCTATGGTGATGCTATGTTGCTGATTTAACGGCAACGGATAAGTGATAGCCTGCAGCCGGAAAATTTCAGGATAATTTTATGTAATTTCAGTTATCGGTGGGGAAAGTATATCTCATCAGGAGTATCCTTTTATTGATCGATTGCTCTCCGGATATTTCCTTTACCCGCAATAGCTTATGAAATTTGACTTCCCCAGGAAAATCAGAAGCGGCTATTTTATAGCTTTCGGGTTATTGCTTTTCTCCTATTTTCTCTCCATTACTGCACTCGTTCAGCTGAAGGAACAAAACGAATGGGTGGATCAAACCCACGAAGTAATTAATAAACTGGGCGTGCTGATCTCTTATATCAAGGATTCCGAAATCGGATGGAGAGATTATATTATGATGGGGGATGAAAAATTTCTCCAGCCTTATCTCAGGAGTCGCCAGGAGGTAGATTCAGCCAGCCGGGATTTGGTCGTTTCCGTTAAAGATAATCCACAGGAAAAAGAAAGGGTTGAATTGATGCAGCAAATGATTGCCCGCACATACCGGATCAATGCAGAACAAATGGAATTTTTCAGAAACAAGCCCTTTCAGGTAAACGAAGAGCTCAGAATGAAAACACTCCATAGCAAGATGCTTATGGATTCCGTTGGTTTTATATCCAGGAACATAGAGAATCATGAAGCTGAATTATTGAATTTCCGGATGCACAAAGTGAGTTTTTACAACAAAATCGTATTTTGGATCATCGTAACGGCAGGAACTGTTTCCGTGTTGCTTATTCTCTATTCGCTGATTACGTTCAATATGGAAAGTCGTGCAAAAAGAAATGCCACCCTGCAGGCTGAAAGCTATCATGATCAATTGGAAAAGCGGATAAATGAACTGGATGCAGTCAACCAGGAACTGATTGAACTCCGGAACCTGGAAAGATTTACGAGTACCGGACAGATTGCAAGGGTAATTGCCCATGAAGTGAGGAATCCGCTCACCAATATTGATCTTTCTGCAGGCCACCTGGAAAACGCCATCCTTTCCCCGGAAGATAAAAAAATGTTCCTCGATATCATTACCCGGAATTCCAAACGGATAAACCAGTTGATAAACGAATTGCTTACGGCAACCAAGTTTTCCGAACTGAAGTATGAAAAGATCAGGGTAAATGAATTATTGGAAGTATCCCTGAACGAAGCCGGGGACCGCTTACAATTGAGGCAGGTGCAAATTGAAAAAAAATATTCACTGGCAGTTATCTGGTTGAATGTGGACCGAGCCCAGATGAATATTGCTTTGCTGAATATTATTGTAAATGCTATTGAAGCCATGCCTGTTGAAAAGGGGTTGTTGAGCGTGGAAACGGCTATTGTAAATGATAACTGCCAGATTACGATCCGCGATAATGGGAAGGGTATGGATGCAGAAACGGTATCCAAGATATTTGACCCTTATTTTACTTCCAAATCAAAGGGAAACGGGCTGGGGCTGACGAACACGCACAATATTATTTTAAATCATAAAGGGAAAATTCAGGTATTCAGCACACCGGGAAGGGGTACAGAATTTATTATTTCTCTGGATATCTTAAGAGAAGAAAATAGTGGTTCAGTTTAAATGGATCTTATGATCTTCGGTCCATTTGTCTTTTTCGCGAAAAGGATCCGTATCGCCAAAGATTCCCTGCAGGTGCTCCATCCAATTAACCAGTTGCTCATACAGCTGACTCATATGAGCGTCTGATACGGTATGTTTTTGCTCCTCTTCAATTTCATTCCAGAGGTCAAGGCCGTTTTTAATTTCTTTTTCATAAAGCAATACAACCCGGGTGAGAATCTCGGCTGATACCGGCATATATCGTTCCATTTCCGAATTCTTCCAGGAAAGTATTCCGTTGATCACTTTAAACTTATATCTGCCTTTACCATTCATACCCATAGTGATAAAAAATTCATGCCAAAGTTTCCTAATGCTTCCTAAATCAAGATACGTGTTTGTTTAATAATAAGATGTTTTCCCCCTAAACAAATTGAATTTTCCAAAAGCGGGAATTGCGAAAGCGTTGACGGTTGACCGTTGACCGATGTGCCCTATTCACGGAAACGCTGCCAGTTTCCTATCGGATGGATCAATAAAAAGTCCGTCAACCGTCAACGGTGCCTCAACTACATTTCTATCCCTAATACCAACCTTCCGGCAATGACTTACTTCCACAGAACATACGCCAAACTCTTCCACTACTTTTCCTTTCATGGCATAAAAACCTTTTCCTGTAACAGGATAATAAGTGGATGTATCCGGGAAAAAAATGGTATCGAGCCAGTTCCCGGCGGCATCCAGGAAAGTGTGGAAATGCATTAACTGATTTTTAACGGTATTTACTGATTTGGAGGTGACCAGATAACCGAGAATACTAACTTCTTTCCCCAGGTTGGCCGGAAGTGCGGATGCCGGAAAAAAGCTGATTGGGTTTTCATTGACCAGTTCAAAAACAGGACAGAGCGGAAACCCCAATAACTCAATTTCATCCAGCGCGTCATCCAGGGGATGTTGCGCCAGGTTGGGTAAATGAAAGCTGACCGGCTTTTCGCGGAAAAGAAAACCGGTACCTGAGGTTTTTTCATTTTTTTTATGGAGAAAATTCGCTTCCCAGAGAAGCTCTTTTTTATTTTTACCAGTGAAGCGGAGCGCGCCCACCCGGATCAGGATATTGAGTTGTTCTATTCCTGGAGAAAGGCGTTCGATGAAATCTGCGAGGTCTGTATAAGATCCATTCTTTCCGCATTCTTCAATCACCTTCAACATGAATTGTTCTTCCAGTGCCTGCACATGAACAAAACCCATGTACACCTGGATTCCTGAAATGGAACTGAGATAACTGCTGCGGTTTACACAGGGCAGATGAATAACAGCTCCCGTTTTTTTCAACTCGTGAAAATACAATTCGCGGGAATAAAAGCCTCCAAAATTATTGATCACCGAAACCATGAACTCCATCGGAAAATAAGTTTTAAGATAGAGACTTTGATAGCTTTCCACTGCAAAGCTGGCGGAGTGCGCCTTGCTGAAGGAATAGCCACCGAAACTTTCGATCTGACGCCAGACTTCCGAAGTAACAGATTCGGCATAGTCGCGTTCCCTGCAATTTTTGAAAAACTTTTTTTTGATGTCCTCGAATTGTTTTCTGCCGCGGTATTTTCCGCTCATCGCGCGCCGGAGCACGTCGGCTTCTGCCAGATCCAGCCCTGCAAAATGATGCGCCACCTTAATCACATCTTCCTGGTATACCATTACCCCGAAAGTTTCTTCCAGTAATTCTTTCATTTTCGGATGCAGGTATTCAAAATCATCGGGATGCTGATAGCGGTAAATGTATTGTTTCATCATACCGCTTTGTGCCACACCGGGACGGATGATGGAGCTGGCGGCCACGAGGCTGAGGTAATCGTCGCATTCCAGTTTCTGGAGCAACTGTCGCATACCCGGGCTTTCAATATAAAAACAACCGATGGTATCTGCTTTACGAATCTGGGCTGCCACTTTAGCATCCTTCTTGAACTTTTCAATATCGTGGATGGGAATTGAAATTTTTTGATTCTGTTTCACCTGTTCCATCGTTTCCCGGATATGACCCAATCCGCGCTGACTGAGAATATCCAGTTTAAACAACCCGATTTTTTCTGCCAGGAACATATCGATCTGGGAAGTATAAAAATTTTTCGGAGGAAGTTCGGTGGCGCTATATTGATAAATGGGTTCATCACTGATAAGCATACCCCCGGCATGGATGCTCAGGTGATTTGGGAAATTGCGGAGGAGATTCCCATAGAACAGGATCTGGCGCTGGATTTTATCGTCTTTCAGGTTGCCGGAATCAAGCTGGTCAATTTCTTCCTTAGGCAAACCAAACACTTTACCGAGTTCACGCAGGATGGCGCGGGTTTGAAAAGTGCTGTAGGAGCCCAAGAGGCAAACGTGTTCACGCCCATACCGTTTGAAAATATAATCAATGATTTCATCGCGGTCTTTCCAGGAAAAATCCAGGTCGAAGTCGGGTGGTGAAGAACGGTGCGGATTCAGGAACCGTTCGAAATACAGATCAAGTTCGATGGGGTCCACGTCCGTGATCTGAAGACAATAGGCTACAACGGAATTGGCGCCGCTGCCTCGTCCGACGAAAAAAAATCCGCGGCCCTGGGAATACCGGATGATATCCCAGGTGATCAGGAAATAAGCATTGAAATCCAGCTGATCGATGATGGCCAGTTCCCGCGCCACCCGTTCCTGCGCGATTTTATTTTTTGTTCCGTAGCGTTGCTTCATTCCATCCAGTGCAAGCTTTTGCAGGAGTTGCCGGTCATCTTCATGCGAAGCGGAAAAAATCTTTTTTGTTTTATCTTTATGGAAAGTCATTTCAATGGAACAGTTTTCCATCACTTTCAGTGTGTTTGTGATAATGGATGGATATTGCTGAAACGCTTCGAATAATTGGCCAGGGGCTACAAAAGTTTCATGTTTTTCTGCAATGTCTTTTTTCTGTTGTTTACTCAGCAAAATGTTTTTATCAATGGCGCGCAGGAGCCGGTGGGCATTATAATATTGCTGATTCTGAAAAGTCACCGGCTGCCGGATCACCAGTTTGTGCGCATGGAATTGAACACTCAGTCCGAATAATTTATTGACGTCGGCTATTTGCACCCCAATGAGTTCATGTGCCTGCAATTCATTGAGGGGAATGGATCCGAAGGGATAGATGGTATATACATCTGCGAGATCTGGCCGGTTCGGGAAAGGTTTTTCTTCCTGCAGGTGTTCTGAAAGAAAACGGTTAATCTGTTCAAAGCCCCGGTTGTTTTTTGCCAGCAGGATATAGAGGAGTTGGGATTCATTCCTGATTTCCGTCCCCGCAATGGGTTTGATCTGATGTTGCCGGCAATAATCCACAAAGTCCCAGGTATCACAGGTATTATTAATATTGGTGAGGGCGAGCTGATTTATGCCCATGGCTGCAGCACGGGTAACGAGTTCTTCGGTGCCAAAAGTTCCGTAACGGAAACTGAAATAGGTTTTACAATTCAGATACATGCGCCGCTGGATAAAAGATGTTCGCCAAATTGTTTTTTAACGCTATCGATGGCCTGATGGAGACTGATGATCTCCCGGCTGTCTTCAAAAATATTGATCTGGTAGCTGCCGGATACCAGATGGGTAAATCGTACACCGACCAGCCTCACCAGTAAACGGCGGTCGTACAGTTTATTGAACAGTTCCCTGGCTTTTTGCATCAGGATATGATCGTTAGCGGTATAGGAGATGGTGCTTTGCATGGTCATTGTCTGGAAATCACTGTAGCGCATCTTCACGGTAATACAGCCCGTGAGCTTATTATTACACCTCAGTTCAAAAGCGGTGCGTTCTGTCATTCTCGCCAGTTCCTTATGCAGAAAATGGGTATCTATTGTATCGGTATCGAAGGTATTTTCGGTACCGATGCTTTTTTGTTCGTGGTAGGGAACGATGGGGGTATCATCTATTCCCTGGGCGCGGCGCCAGAGTTCGATGCCATTTTTTCCAAGCAGGTTGATCATCATTTCCACCGGGATCTGGCTGAGGGTCGAAATGGTTTCGACGCCCATGCGGCGTAACAATGTTGCCGTTTGGTTACCGATCATGGGTACTTTTTCGATGGGCAGCGGGGCGAGAAACGATTTTTCCCTTCCGGGTTTTATTTCCACCTGTCCATTGGGTTTATGTTCGTTAGTGGCTACTTTACTGATCAGTTTATTTGTAGCGAGAGCGTAGGAGATGCCCAGTCCGCTTTCTTTTATTATCTTCTTTCGCAGTTCCATGAC
>JAYVXJ010000210.1:0-7335 GCA_043785285.1 Chitinophagaceae bacterium | reverse complement strand
ATCCGCAAATGGGATCATCTGAAAAAGGTCGAAACGCTGAACCGGCTGACAGACGCTCAAACCAAGGCACTTAAAAAACTGCAGGTGCAGGATTTCAGTCAGAGTGATGCCGTTATGAGCCGTTGTATTTCTACGGCTATCGGACTTTCCTGGACGGAAGAACAGTTGCTTGAAAAAGCCAGCGGAATCGCTTCGGCCATAAAAAAAGTGCTGGCTAATGCTTCTTCTCAAGCGCATTACAGTAATCAAGCGAACCTAGCCTGAACCGGAAAGGAATATGCGTAGTCTTTTCCAGCTGCCATTCCCGTTTGCAGAAAAAACCGGATTGGCAATAATAGATATTTGACGGAATTATTTTTTCTGTCGTGGAATTAGGATTCTCTGAAATAAAAGTTCCCGAATAGAAATTAAACGGGTTTAGTTTTTCTGATAATACGTTCCGGCTCTCTGAAATCATGGCCCGGTAACCGGAAAAATCAATAAAAGCCGCCCTGGCTAAAAAACCGTTGTTTTCATTTTTTAACATATTCCCGGGCAAATTCAGCTCCCTGAAGTTTTTTTCCCATACTGGCATTGCATTTCCCTGACCCATCGCGGGAATAAAATAAGCAACGCCGAGCAAGACAACAACAAAACAAATTATTCGTTGGGAACTAGTTTTCATAATTGTATGTAAATTTACGGCGCGATTTTTGTGGATTTGGCGGAATTTTTAAAAAATTCCGCTGTTACAGCGACTAACCCCCTTTAAAAGATGGCATTAAGTCAGTCCTTACAGCAAAAGTTACTGCAAAAACTGTCCCCACAGCAAATTCAGCTGATGAAACTGCTGCAGGTACCTACGGCCAACCTGGAAGAGCGGATCAAGGAGGAGTTGGAAGAAAACCCCGCCCTGGAGGCCGCCGAAGAAGACCATGATGACGGGTTAACGGAAGATACAAAGGATGAGTTTGAAAATGAGGAGGAGGAGTTTGAACCGGAGGGTACCCAGGAGGAATACGATAATATTGATATCAGCGACTATGTGAATGGTCACGATGATGAGGTGTCTGATTATAAATTAAGGGATGATAATTACCCTGAAAAGGATGATAACAAAACGATTGCCCACAAAGTAGAAACGAGCTTTTACGAGTTGCTCCAGGATCAGTTGGGCATGCTCAAATTAGACGACAGAACGCGAAAGATTGCCGAACAGATTGCCGGGAGTATTGACGACGACGGATACCTGCGCCGGGAAACCGCATCCATCGTGGACGACCTGGCTTTCCGTCAGAATATAGAAAGCAACGAGGAAGAAGTGGAAGCGATCATCGCTAAAATCCAGCAATTTGATCCGCCGGGTGTTGCTGCCCGGGATCTTCAGGAAAGCCTGCTGCTTCAATTGCAAAGAAAAAAAACAGAGGGAAAAAGTGTAGCGCTTGCCATACGTGTTCTCTCTGATTACTTTGATGAGTTCACCAAAAAACATTATGATAAAATTCAGCGCGGTCTGAATATTACGGAAGAAGAATTCCGCGATGTGATCCGTCAGATCGTCAAGCTGAATCCCAAACCCGGCGGAAATGTAGGCGGAACGGGCAAAGGAGAAGGATATGTGGTTCCCGATTTTTTTATATACAACAATGGCGGTATCCTGGAGCTGACCCTGAATTCCAGGAATGCACCGGACCTGCGCATCAGTGATGGCTACCGGGATATGCTTAAGGATTATGACCGGGGATCGAAAAAGGATAAAAGACAAAAAGAAGCTGTACTCTTTATCAAACAAAAAATAGATGCAGCCAAGTGGTTTATCGATGCCATCAAACAAAGGCAGCAAACCCTGATCAATACCATGCAGACCATCATGGATTACCAGCATGAATTTTTTATCACGGGCGATGAAACGTCTTTAAAACCCATGATCCTGAAGGATATTGCGGAGCGAACAGGATTAGATATCTCCACTGTAAGCCGGGTGGCAAACAGCAAATTTGTACAGACCGAATTTGGTACGTACCGGTTGAAATTCTTTTTCAGCGAATCCCTGAGCACCGACAGTGGGGAAGAAGTTTCAACGCGGGAAGTCAAGAAGATCCTCAGCAACCTGATTGAAGGAGAAAGTAAAAAGAAACCCCTTAGCGATGAACGGCTTACTGAGCTTCTTCAGGAAAAAGGATATAATATTGCCCGCAGAACCGTGGCCAAATACAGGGAGCAACTGAATATTCCGGTCGCCCGCCTCAGAAGAGAATTATAATATAAACAGGATGGATTCCGCGTTACCGCCTTTTGCAGATCATTCCAGTGAGGAGCAACCGCATCCTTCCGGAGTAATCCGCTTTTTTGCGCATTTTTTTTCTTTTGTCTTCCATCCTTTATTGCTCAGTGCCTACGTGATTGCCTTTTTAATGTTTCTGCATCCTTCCGCTTTTGTAGGCGTGGATTTGCACACCCGCTTGCTTCGGATGCTCAGTACTATTCTGTTCACCGTTTTATATCCGGCCTTTGTGATTTTTATAGCCTGGCGTCTGAAACTTATTCGTTCGATGACGCTGGATAGCATGCAGGACAGGATCGTTGGCTTTCTCGTGACAATGTTCTTTTACTGGTGGACCTGGTACGTTTTTAGGAATCTTCCCGACATACCGCTGGTGGCTTTGAACTTCGTTTTCGGATCTTTTCTGGTGATCTGTGGAGGATGGATGTGCAATATTTTTTTTAAGATCAGCATGCATGCCCTGGCTGTGGGCGGACTCTGTGCCTTCTTTATCATCTTTGGTATGCACGATGCTTTTGCCTCCGGACTTTATATTGTCATTCCCATACTCATTACGGGCATTGTTTGCAGCTCACGAATGCTGCTGGCAGCACATTCTCCGTTTGAAATCGTTACCGGCCTTTTGGTTGGCGTGCTGGCGCAGATGCTGGCATGGGTATTTTAATTTTTTATACCAATATAAAACTGTTCCTCCTGGCTACCGAGCGTATAGCCCAGCATTATCTGGCCGGTGCGGCTTTTGCATTTTAACTTTTAATACTATTCTTATTTCTTAAAAATTCATTTGCTACCATCTTCCAATTTGTTGATCAGGGTCACGATAGTATGTTTCATATTCATTCAACCCAAATGTACAATCGTATTCTATTCCGTTATACTTATGCCAGCTCTCAACAAAGTTTGGCTTGAGTGCCTTTGAACTTATCCCCGCCATAGTAAGCACGAATGGACAATAATCACCGTTCCTGTTTTGCTACCCTAGTTGCGGAGCGGAGCAAAAATAATTAGATAAGAGTGCCGGAGGCTGCGGACATGGCGCACAAAATGGAAATCATTTTTTTCATTTAAAGTGCAGACCCAGGGTGTACGCTTAGCTGATTTTTAAAATTCAATAAAAGTACGCAGGCAGAAGGATATGTCATTCCGGCACAGGGCTGTAAAAAAAGAAAAGCCCAATCATAGGGTACGAACCTATATTGAGCCTTTTCACCTTCAAACCATCGGAAGTTTACGTCCGCTTAGCCGTTTAGTATTTTTGAAGCATTCAGGTATTTTTTTGCAGGATAATAAATAAACAAACAGGATCCTCCTTTAATATCTTCAATTACGTCGCCCACTTCACTTACAGGTACTGCCGGACAACCAAAGCTTCTGCCATTGAACCGGTTTGATTTTAAAAATCCCTCCCCTACATATTTAGATCCGTGGATAACGATATTCCGGTGATCAGCCTTATCATTAAATCCTTTTTCCAGTCCATGTATTTTTAAAGCAAGACCGTGTTTTCCAAAATATGTTTGTTCCGTTACATAAAAACCGAGGCTGCTTTTATGTGAGCTGGCATTATTGGAAAAAGATTTCGCATACTCACCCCCTGAGCCTCTTCCATGAGCGACAAAAGTATTGACCAGAATTTTTTTATTTTCCAGGTCCACTACATAAAGGCGACGGTTTCTGGACGACTGGCTGAAATCGCAAATCGAAATAACATTACTATTGGTCAGCCTGTGCTGTTCTAATAAATAGAGATACCCTTTATACGCATATTCAAATACAGAACGCTTCAGTCCGGATTGCTCCAGATTGGCTTCAGCATATAAACTGCTTACTTCCGCTTCAAATTTCATGGATGATGCGGTAAAGGGGAGCGGGGCCGGTAAGGCTTTCCCTGAAGTGGCTCTTAAGCCATTGTCCGTTTCAAAAACGGGAGCAAGTAATAAAAGCAGGTTCAGCAGGGCTACGGTTAATACACGATACGTCTTTCGCATAGGGTTTTAGGATGTTGGATTAAGCGGGTTAAAGGACTAAAATATCATCTCTTATTGATTTATGCAATCATTTTGCATTTCTTTTTTATTGTGTGCCGGCTAAAAAAATTAAATAAGTAAGTTCTTGTAAAACTCCCAGTCTTTTTTCCGGATACCCTTTTCTTTTACTCCGGGCACCCGGGAAAATAACTACGTATTTTCCCTTACTGATAAAAAACGCCGGATCGCGAAGTTACCCCTGTCGGAGAACCTTTTTCTAATTATTAACTTAAAAAAGATATAATTTTTGAGGAGTTACAACTTCTTACTTTATCTTAGAACCTGAGGTAAATAAATATTTACACTAAATGAAAACCTTATTCCTGATTAGACATGCCAAAAGCGTAAATCATTTTGCAGCTGCTTCTGATTTTGATCGCGGACTGAATGAGAAGGGAATTAAAGATGCCACAGAAATGGCAAAACGATTGGTTAAGAAGAATATTATGATAGGCCAGTTTGTTTCCAGCACGGCCGTTCGGGCAAAAACAACTGCAGTAATATTCATCCGTCAATACAACCGCAAACCGGAAGAGATCAGCTTAAAGCCGGAATTATATCAAGCCTCGGGGGAAATATTTGAACAAGTGATATCAAGCCTCGATGACCAGTTCGATCGGGTTGCTATTTTTGCGCACAATCCCGGTATCACTGATTATGCCTCTTCCCTGACCAATACCCATATTTCTAATATGCCCACCAGCAGCATTTTTGCGGTTGCCTCTGAAGTTAAAAGCTGGCAGGATTTCCCTATTGCAGAAAAAATATTTCTTTTTTTCGATTCTCCTAAATCTTCTCCATATTGAATTGATTTATAAACTCCCGGATCAGCTTTTCCGGTAAAAACGCATCCGGTAATTCGGGAAATCCGAATTCACTTTCATGAAAAACGTTCATGCTTTGTTCCAGATTAAAATCTTTCTGCGATACCGTGAACGCCCATTTTTTTTCATGCAGATACCTGCCGAGGTATTCCTGTTCCGGCTGCCCGGGTGTTGGAATCAGGATTGCCTTTTTACGCAACCGCGCCAGGTCCATCATGGTGCTGTATCCGCTTCTGCAGATCACGGTTTCTGAAATATTCAGCATTGCATTGAAGGGGGCGGAAGCCAGGTGATTATGAATTTCAATATTTGTATTGGATATCACTTTCTCTTCTTCCATTCCCGGCAAACCCCGCACCACCACCGCGCGTCCGGGAAACCTGGTGAGTTCGCTGAATATCTTGTTTTCAAACTCCGTCCGCTGCGGTTCAGGTCCGGAGATCAGGATCAGCAATGGATTGGAGAATTCCTTTTTTTCTTTGCGGCTGAAGCGGGAAAGGATGCCTATATATTTCACCGGAATCGAAGGGAGACGGGGAGGATGGGATAAAATGCCGGCAATAGAAAATGGATTTGGGAAATCCGGGACCCAGCATTCGGAAAATCGTTGAATAAAACGATCGTTCCACTTCAGCAAAATCCGGTTCGCCAGATTTCCAAATCCCGATTGAATAAACAACTGATGCGTTATAAAAACACTGTATTTATGTTTATGGTAAACCCCATAGCGGTTATCTGATATGATGGCATCAATTTTCCTTTGCCGGCAGCGTTCTTTCAACCACGCATTTTCCCTCCGGATATTTCTCAGGATACCCGGAATCTGGAAAATCAAACCCCAAACCAGGCCCCCTTTTTTACCGGAATACCGTACCTTGTAACCGGGGATTTCAAGAAATTCTAACCCGGGAAATTCGGCCTGTAGCAGGGTTTTTTGTGGCCCGCCGGCAGCCACCAATACGGTTACTCCCTGGTCTCCCAGGGCTTTAATTATTGGAATACAGCGGGTTGCATGTCCCAAGCCCCAATCCAATGGGGCAATCAACACATTAATGGGGAAATAGAGGGGCATGTTAATTTTCTAAATATGGGACTAAAAGCTGAAGTTAATCACAAACTTTTTCTAAATTAGTGCAAAGAAATCTATGAAAACCCTGCTTACCCTATTGATTTTTGTATTATTAATGATTAGCATTGTAGGGGCAAGTTGCAGTTCCGGCAACCACATCGGTGGAAGTAGCAAGAAATGCGGATGCGGTTTGAACAAAGGTATGGTCGGCTATTAAAATCTAATTAAATGAAAACACCGGATAGAGATTTGCTGGTCCTGATGAAAGATGAATTTGCAACGGAGCAGTTCATGGCTTTTGAGCTTGAGAAATTAAACGATCTTCTTTACCGTTACGAAACATTGGAAAACTTCTGCGTCGCCCACGAAGTCTTCGATCTAAACAGCTATAAAATATTAAGAGGTTCCCGGTACATTCAACGCGTAGTGAGACAGCAGGAGCTGAAGCCCTTTCAGTTTCTGTGCAATAAAAATTAAAGGATTCTTAAGCGCTTAACTGTTAAGCATGAGTGGCATCACCAGCATAAGAAGGTCTTCCTGCTCATCCTGTTCCACCGGTTTAATAATTCCTGCTTTAGTAGAAGTGGATAATTCAATCCGGATTTCTTCAGACGAAGTCGCATTCAGCATTTCAATCAAAAAACGGGCATTAAAGGCAATGGACATATCTTCTCCGTCGTATTGACACTTCATCCTTTCGTTTCCTTCAAAAGAAAAGTCAACATCCTGCGATGCAAGCTGGAGCTCGCTTCCATGAATACTAAGCACTACCTGATTCGTACTTTTATTACTGAATACACTCACCCGACGGAGGGCATTTTGAAAATCAGTGCGGTTCAACGTAAGTTTATATGGATTGTCTAACGGAATCACCACTTTATAATCCGGAAACCGGGCATCAATCAGGCGACAGCTCATTTGCAATCCGCCGTACCCAACAAATAAATGATTGCTGTTATAAGACAGCTTTACCTGTTCATTAGTAGAAGGCAGAGCCGACTTTAACAGGTTCAGCGGCTTTTTCGGAACGATCAGGGATTCGTTCTTTGCGCATTCAATATCCTTTCTCCTGTACCGGATCAGCCGGTGGGCATCTGTGGCAACAAACTGGATTCCGGTAGTACTCATTTCCACCAGAACGCCGGTCATGGC
>JAYVXJ010000209.1:0-2189 GCA_043785285.1 Chitinophagaceae bacterium | reverse complement strand
CTTATCCTAACCCGGAAGAAAAAGAAACGATGAGTCTGGGTTTGAAAAAAGCACGCGAAATCAATGCGGATATCTTATTGGGTACTGATCCGGATGCTGACCGGGTTGGAATTGGAGTTAAAAACGATAAAGGAGAATGGGTTTTAATGAATGGTAACCAAACAGCCGTACTGGCCTTTAATTATCTGATAGAAGCCCGCAAGGAAAAAGGCATTGCCCAGCCAACCGATATGGTGGTAAAAACCATTGTAACCACCGATATGATTGATGAAATTGCTAAGCAGAGCAATGTCCGGTGTTATAACGTGCTTACCGGATTTAAGTGGATCGCCGAACTGATCAAAGAAAAAGAAAAAACAGAAAACTATGTGATCGGAGGAGAAGAAAGTTATGGATTGATGATCGGTTCTAAACTGCGCGACAAAGATGCCGTGAGTGCAGTTGCTATTCTTTGTGAAATGGCTGCCTATGAAAAAAATAAAGGCAAAACATTATACGAGAAATTAATTGATCTCTATATCCGTTTCGGATTTTATAAAGAATCCCTGATCTCGATCACTAAAAAAGGGATGGACGGGCAAAAACAGATTGCCGACATGATGGAAACTTACCGCAAAAATCCGCCTTCCACCATCAATGGTTCACCCGTAATTCACCTGCTCGATTATGAAATCAGTAAAGGAACAAATCTGAAAACCGGCGAAACCTGGAAGATTGAGCTTCCGGTCAGCAATGTGCTTCAGTTTATGCTGGAAGATGGCAGTAAAATCTCCGCCCGTCCCTCCGGAACAGAGCCTAAGATTAAATTTTATTTCAGCGTGAACGACCGGTTTAAAGACAGATCTTCCTTTCACACAATGGATGATCAGTTGCAAAAAAGAATTGATGCCATCATCAGTGACATGAAACTCAGATAAGTTTGTATTCCGCTACTATTTCTTATACTTCATAACACGACTTGAAAATGAAAATAAAACTACTTTGTCTGACAGGTTTATTGTTCTCTTTTTCCGGATATTCCCAGGTTCACCTGGCAAAAATCTTTAATGACCATATGGTGCTTCAGCGCAGTCAGCCGGTTCCCGTTTGGGGATGGTCCGCACCGAATGAAAAGATCACGGTAAGCATCAATAAACAGGTTAAGGAAACCAGGGCTGATAAGAACGGAAAATGGAGTGTAATGCTGGATCCCCAACCGGCTGGAGGCCCCTACGAATTGAACGTTAAAGGCAAAGACAGCCTTGTTCTGCAGGATGTGCTCGTTGGTGAAGTTTGGATCTGTTCCGGGCAATCCAATATGGAATTTGAGCTGAAATCTGCTTTGCAGGCAGCTACAGAAATCCAGGAAGCAAATTATCCGGAAATCCGCCAAATCAAAATCCCCCGCATAGTCAGTCTGGTTCCTAAGGATGATATCCCCTCCGGGGAGTGGACGATATGTTCACCGACGACCGCCGGCGATTTTACAGCCGTCGGGTATTTTTTTGCGCGTGACATCCAAAAGCGTTTACACGTGCCCGTTGGATTGATCAATTCATCCTGGGGAGGAACCATGGTCGAAACCTGGACGAGTCGCGGTGCCTTTGAAAAAAGCCCCGAATTCAAATCCATGATCGCTGGCCTTCCGAATGCAAACATGGAATCCCTGGCAAAACAACGCAAACAGGATATGGACGAAAAGGTAAAATCACTTGAAAAAGGAATAACGGACAGTTTTCCGGAAAGCGATTGGAAAAACCCGGATTATAACAGTGATGCATGGCCGAAAATGAAAGTGCCTGCTATTTGGGAATCCCAGAATCTGGGGCTGGAAGAATTTGATGGAGTTATTTGGTTTCGGAAAGAGATCACGCTGGATGCGAAAGAAGCAGCAAATCCGGTAACCCTTAATCTTGGGAAAATTGATGATTTTGATGAAAGCTATGTAAATGGTACACCCATTGGTGCAACTAAATCTTACGCTGCAGACAGACATTATACGATTACCCCTGGTGTTTTTAAAGCAGGCAGGAATACAATTGCCGTTCGTGTGGAAGATACCGGAGGGGGAGGTGGCTTTTATGGAGATTCAGCAGACCTGAACCTGACTACCGGCAATCGCCGTATTCCTTTATCCGGCAACTGGAGTTTCCGGATAGCCAGAATAGAAAGCGGAACAGGAAATATAGATCCAAATAGTTATCCAACCC
>JAYVXJ010000208.1:0-7348 GCA_043785285.1 Chitinophagaceae bacterium | reverse complement strand
TCACCGCATCTTCCACCAGGTACAATTCATCGCTCAAAATAGCCGAAGCGCAAAGGCCGGGTTCCCGGTCTGTCTGTCTGACGTCAAATCCGTAAGCAGATTTAAACCAAATCCGATCCGTATCCACCAGAGAAACAATCACAATGGGCATACCCAGCAGCCTGGAACCGAGCGCTACTAACCGGTCAAAACTCCCGTCCGGCGGCGTATCCAGAATGTCATATTTCTTTAAAACCTGAATCCTTTCGGTTTCTGCGGTAACATCCCTTTGGTAATCGTATTCCATGGAATAGTTGTTTAATTCAACAGATTATCAAAACATGGATCAAAGTAAAATGATTTTTCGAAATGTACAATAATTAAATATCAATGGCTTTTCTTACTAATCTGGAATATCGTATTGGAAAAATATCCGAAAAAATGAAAATTTGGCGGCGCTCGATTATCATGCTGGTTTTTAGTATAATATCGAAATTGATATTTCCCCTGTAAGGTGTGGGAGCTTATTAGAAAAAGTTAGCCGGTTGCATTAGAAAAACAATACAGAAGAGCAATAAAGAGAGGGGTGTTAAACCAAAATCGAAGCAGAAAATGAAGAAAAAATAGTTTGAAAAGGTAAAATAATTTGAAAAAAGGTTTACAAAAAGCAATTATTCAGGAATAAATAAAGATGTTGGTTTCGTGTATATCCGATTGTCTTTGGTTAAACAAAAGTCTAATTAATTATAATATTCGGCCAATAATTCTGTCAGCTGATTAAAATTAAAGGGTTTGGTGACATGGTGATCGAAGCCGGCAGCTTTGGCCTTTGATTTATCTTCTTCCTGTCCCCATCCGGTAACGGCTACCATCACTAACCGCTCTTTAGAACCAGCAGCCCGCATTTGGCGGGCCACTTCATATCCGTTCATTTCGGGCATGCCGATATCAAGCAGGACAAACTGGGGGGAAAATTCTCTCGCGAGGGTTAACGCATCCGGGCCGGAATAGGCGGTCCGAACCTGGTGCCCCATCCTTTTAAAGAGCAGGGAACATAAATCCGCATTGTCCTGGTTGTCATCTACGACTAGCACGCGCAACGTTTGTTGATTTACCTTGAAATTGTTGGATGCTGCGATAGGTTTTGTGCTCGCTTTGACAAGTGGCAATGTTACGATGAATTCACTGCCTTTATCGTGACCTTCACTTCGCGCCTCAATTGTTCCGCCATGCATCCGGACCAGTTCACGTACAAGCGATAGGCCGATACCGAGGCCACCTTCGGATCGGTCGAGGGCGGCCGTAGCCTGCGAAAACATTTCGAAGATCTGCGGCAGGAGCTCGGGCGATATGCCGATACCGCTGTCCTGCACACGAACCACCACTGTTTCTTCTTTGGTTATTGCCTCAATTCTTATACTTCCGCCGGGGTCAGTGTACTTCGCTGCGTTTGTGAGTAAATTGGAAATTATTTGTTCAAAGCGTACCGGGTCCGCCTCGATATAAGGGGTTGGGTCCGGAACTTCGAAGGACAGCCGGTGCCCCCGCGCTTCTATCAATGGCGCTGCAGTTTTTATGGCCGCCATCAGCAGCTCTTTTACGGCCAGGTGTTCTTTGCGAAGTTCGGGTTTGCCGCTGTTGAACCGGGAAATATCTAGCAGGTCATCGAGCAGCCGGCCCATGTGCCCGACCTGCCGGTCTATCACTTCATGAGCCCATTCGAGTTCAGATTCCGTTGCGTTATCGGTGCCGCTGATCATGGCCGCGTGCCGGATCGGGGCCAGAGATTACGTAGCTCATGAGATAAGGTCGCCAGAAACTCATCTTTGTGCCGGTTGGCCAGGAGCAGCGACTCCTCTGCCTTTTTATGATCGGTGACGTCATGGCCTTCCACAAAAACGCCAACCACCTTCTGATCTTCGTTCCGTAAGGGCTGATACACAAAATCCACGTACCGGTGCTCCAAAGCGGCGCCCGGCTCGCGCTGAAGGAGCAAAGAGACGCCGGTACCGGTAAAGGGCTGACCTGTCATGAATACGCCGTCCAGCAGTTCGATAAAGCCCTGGTCCCTGACTTCGGCACCGCCTCAGCGATCGGTTTTGCCGACCACATCACGGTGACCGATCAGTTTATAATAAGCCGGGTTGGCGAATTCAAAAATATGATCCGCACCACGAAGTACACTCATAAAGCTTGGCGTTTGCTCAAAGAGGTCGCTGAGTTGTTGAAAACGAGCGTGAAGGTCCCTGTTGGTCGCCTCCACAAGCTGCCGTTTCGTTTTTTCCGCTTCGCGCACTACTTCGCGGGATTGTTTGACAGCGATTAAATTTCGGACACGGACAAGTAAATCCCGCTCACTGAAGGGTTTAGTGACGAAATCCTGCGCGCTTTCTTCCAGGAGTCTGATATTGAGTTCTTCGTCCGCTTTGGCTGATAGCAGGGGGATAGGGGTTTCCTGCATTTCCGGATGCTGGCGTATTGCCATGATCATTTGTTCGCCGCCAATGGCTTCCGCAGGTTCAAAAGACTGTTTCCGAATATCGGGCAGATCATCGAAGGTTCCGTAGATATCGCCGAAGCCGAAAACGGAGAATGGGAAATCTTAAAAATTGAAAGTGCAGATCCCTTACATGAAGCCTTTTTGCGGCAACTAGCACAAGGATTTGTTGAATATGTTGAAAGTAATTTAGGATGGTCCGAAAACCGCGTTTACTTCTCTTTTGACAGCAAGGGATCGGTTGTAGACTGGAGGTGATTTAAAATTTGAAGAATATTTTCGTTTTGGTTTTCAAGATGGATAAGAATGGATTCATTTTCCAGGGCGGCCAGCTCGTTGATCTTTAGATCAGTCTCTGCTCTTACATCCGCATAGTGAGATTGCAGGTTTTGTCCTATCAAGATTAAAGGCATGAGAAAAAGCTGAATCATATTGGAAATAAACAGCCAGAGCACAAATGCAGGGTAAGGATCGAACCGGACACTTTTCGGAGCTAACATATTCCACGTTAGCCAAAGGGTAGTCCAAATAAAAATCACCACAAAAAAACCCATACTTCCTACATAATTGGTAATCCATAAAGCAACGCTGTCAAGCTTTGACACTTTTTTTGTACCCTTATCTAAATTATGGATATAAGTCTCTCTGCGATGTTTAAGTTCTTCAAGCCTTAGCGGAATATCTTGTTTCATAGATTGATTTTAAGCACTCTGAAATGAACAGTGATTGCGCCCCCCGCAAAAATACTTCCTCCTGGCATCATTTTTACAGAATACATCATAAACCTACTGCGATGCCGACATAAAAAACAACCCGCGGACGTACCCAGTACATAACCAAAGTCCCCGGTGGACAGGATTACGAAGTCAGGTATGAACAATACAAAACGTAAAAATCCAGTGAAACACTGAAGGATGCAGTCAGTAAGTCCTGGAATTCAAGAAAAGCTGTTGAAAAAAAACTGACCGCTACAAAAGACCGTAACTGATAAGGCTGGATCTTTTATATTTTATCTGGATCTTTTACTCGGTAGAGATTGCATTTTCAATCCGCTCAACCAAAAAGTGCTTATTATTCCGAATAATCTCCCGGCAGGTTTTATGTTCCGGGTCTTTTAATTGTCCAATATGTGTAAGGAATTCCTGCAGCCCACAAGGAATTGGTTGATTACTACTGGATTGGAGGGCTTCCATAAGATCTGGCATGTAAGTGACCGTTAAAAAGTTAGGTTATGGAAACTGGTTGGATTCGGAAGACTATACTCTTAATTGACGATGAAAAAGATTTCTGCAAATTAGTAGTACGTATATTCCGCGGGACTGCTTTTGAGGTTATTTGTGCCCACAGCCTCTATGAAGCGTCCCAAAAACTGGCATTCGTAAGTCCTTCTATCATCCTACTGGACAACGATTTACCGGACGGGTTTGGGCTGTTTTTTCTTAAGCGGAATAAACCCGCTTTTAAAGATGGCTATATCATTCTTACTTCTGCCGATCCGTCTTCAAACATTCGTTGGCAAGCACTGGATGCCGGGGCACATGATTACCTGCAAAAACCATTTAGTTTAGCGACCTTAAAAGCAATGATCAGTGTCTATGCCTGAATCGGCTATACAAATTAATTCGTGCTTTTCCAAGACCCCAACATACGTATCCCGGGAGGGCATATATCCGCTTTTTAATTGGATAGGTATCCTGGCCAGCATTGGAAAGGGCCTTTCTTTACTTCCGCAGTTTTTTAAGATCCTAAAGGATAAAAAGCGCGAGTCGGTATCTCTCTTATGGATCTGGGTCCTGCTATTAGGACTTTGCCTTTGGATATGGTACGGCATTTTGAAAAAAGACTGGATCATTATTATTTCCAATTCTCTTTCGGTCCTTGTAAATTTCGTAATCTGTGTGCTGATGTTTACTTATAGAAAAAGGAAATAAAAAAAGCCGTATTTAACTACAACTCTTTATTTAATATAGGACAAAGTGAATATCAATCTTCTTCTTCTCCGGCTGCCTCAAATTTTATATCTGATTCTGCCACCTCCATCAGTTTATCATCAGCTTGTTTTTCTTCTTCCAGGGTGGTTTCTAATAATTCAGCCACTTCATCCTTTCCAAGCGTTCGAGCGATAGGAGCCAAGCCGCTATAAGTGGCAATTTCCTAATGTTCCACTTTTTGGCCTTCGGGAATCAGCGCAACATCCCTGACTGCTGTATCATCTTCAGTATTTTCTATTACGCCGCCCCTTCCTCCTTAGTAATCCCTCCAATAGCATCGCATTTCTTTGTTGTGCTTTTTCCCCAAAAGCTGGAATACCTGCTCAAGCCGGGTGACATTTTCTTTGGTCTTTTCCAGATGATTAATGAAAGCCATCCTCAATTCCTCCGACGTCGCGGCTTTCTGCATTTTTGAAAGCGTTTTCACGATATGCTTTTCAGCCCTGCAAATATCTTTTAACTCGTCAAAAAGAATTCCAGTAAGCATAGCTATCCTGCCTGCACAAGCTGGGCTGCTTTTATACAATACCTATCCAATCGAATTAGGAGTTCCACCCAAATCATTTACTTCATTTTGAAATTTTGATTTACCCTTATTCAATGCATCTTTACCTTGATCAACCAGGTCAGACGCCCCATCAGATAATTTATCTTTATACTCGTCAAAACCATTGACCAGACGCTTCCATGTTTCTGATCCTTTGGCAGGAGCGACTAGTAAACCAATTCCAATACCAAAAAGGAGTACCAATAATGTCTTGTTCATAATATATGTTTCCTTTAGTATGTCAATAAAAGGGCCACGCTAAGAATTGGTCAGAAATTCCACATGGATGGAAAATCCCTATGACTGTGAAAACTTTTAAGGAGATTTATTGAATAAATAATTCCACAGAAAGGTAATAATACGAATCCAGGAAGGGTGACCAATTTTCAGTTTTTATGAGAAAGAAAGGACCGGAAACGCCCCAGATAATCACACTAATACAAGCTATAATGAAGGCCGTTGTGCTTCCGGTCAATTTGGTAAAGCTGACAGCAAAACATTCTGAAATGGGGTGGAATGGGATTTTATCTAAGGCTGAATAAAATGTTTAAAATCAATGATTTTTGACTACATATAATATACGAAAAATGGCCTGAATCTTTGGTTAATTTCCCCAAAGGCTGATATTTCGCTTAAGGCTTACATGGGAAAATCTCAACTACAACATACTAAAAAATTAATCGCTAATCATACTTAGACAAATGAACACACAATTAAGAGCCGGAAGAAAATATTGCATAATCTATAATTTAGTATATCTGAATCGCTTGGGCGTGGCCTGATATTTTAAGTAAAGATTGATGCTCTTTCTTTACAATGTATGGTTTATGGAAACCGCAACGGTTAAAACCGAGTCCTCAAAATTTATCTACTCAGAAGCAAACCTTACCCCAAAAGGTCGGATTGGATCTGCGGTTGCTGGATCTGGGCTGTTTACCCTGGCTCCAAAGGATTTGAAAAAATCTCCGGTCTGGTCAATTTGCCGCATAGGTATCAGTAGTTTCTTTTTATACAGGTCGGTCACGGCATATTGTCCTTTGACAAATTCTCTCAACAAACGTTGACATATTTCTTATTCATGCAAAATCACTGGCCCTAAAATTGATCTTTTACTTGTAAATTATTTAATTATGAAAAAAGTATTATTAATCCTTTTAGCTGGTGTGGCCGTTGGGATGTTGCTGGCGCCAGATAAAGGTTCTGAAACCTGGAAGCGTCTGGTAGATGGTTTAGATGATATCAAGGACAAGGCTATTGATGAAATGAATAATCTTGTGGAAAAAGGGAAGGGTCTTACTTCCAAAGGCAAAGAAAATGCCCAAAAGCTATCTAAAAATTGGTAAGGAGGGTAAAGAACGTTGAAGTATAAAAGAGCAAGGAATATCCTTGCTCTTTTATTATTACTTTGTATCAGTAATTGTTAAAGCAACGGTATCAATTCCTGAAATAGCAATAAGTGAAATTCATATCGATTCAGGAAGAACAACCCCTGTTATGTCCCCCCCAGAGGGAATCAGTGAAATAACTCGCAGAACCGGTTTCAACAAATATTGTCCGCTGTTTCCTGCTTTCACCATGGATCTTCCGGCATCGAAATCCAGAATAAGTCTAGAGTATCTCACGTTTTACCACCTGGTAAACCTGTACTTTCAAACTGGGCTCCTATGCACTTGGCGTTTTCAATGAAATCTTCTCGCCATTATGGGTAACCGTATAATTATTATCACCCAATATTAATATTAACCCGTATTACCTGGTATTTGGCAACAAGAAAAATGAGAGGATTTGGGAAAAAACTACCCTTCTTTCCCGGTAAACGCTCTCTCACAAATTAAAGCTGCTATTGCAGAATCTTAATGAGGGTTTACTATTCGACACTTGTTGAATTAACTATTGCCAATTCCTGGTTACCTCTTCCACCTTATTTTCTGCTTCTCCCACATTTTCTTTCCCCTTTTTCAAAATTCTTCCTGCTTCATCGGCCAACTTATCCTTATATTCATCCACACAATCCACCATTTTCTGCCATGTTTCAGAACCTTTGCGGGTGCAATTAATTTACCAATTCCAATACCTGAAAGCAATGTCCATAAAATCTTATTCATAATAAAATTTTATAAGATACCAATTCCCAGATCAGGCAGGTGCCAAATAAAATAGATGAAGAAAGAGCTAACAATAGGTTACAATTTTTACTCGTAAGCACTGTTTCCAGGCTGCTAGCTAAGCTACAGCTTCTTTGGATTTATGCATTACCTCGCGAAGCTTGGATTGCCCATGCAAATGCTGGTCGGAATGATTTGACAACTCCTCCTGGCTTGCGGATTTGGCCCG
>JAYVXJ010000207.1:0-7360 GCA_043785285.1 Chitinophagaceae bacterium | reverse complement strand
ACATAAAAGAAGGGGTTATGTACCAGAAAAAAAATCCATCTTCAGGCTACCAATTCATTCCGTATTATCTTGACCATAACAAATTGACACTGGCCATCAACAGCGATTTCCTAAATGCTCAGGTCAGGATGGGCGATGTAGTAATAGATCCCCTGGTGCAGGACGTGGGCAAGTTGAAGAAAGATATGATTACCGGATCGCATTCGAATCAGGATTGCAGCCTGGATACTGCTTGCGAATACAATTTTATGGTACCCGCACCGCCTCAGGCAACTCTTATTGATGCCATGTTTTCGTTTGGATTTACTGCAAACGCTCCCTGTGTTGGCCAGGACGGAGCTTTTTCATTTGCAATAAATGGTGGGTGTACCTCTCAAATGTGGGTAGGTACTGCTTCCGGTACCGGACCGCAGAATTTTCCAAATCAAAGCATATTATTGAATAACGGAGCCAGCGTGGCTGGCTGTTTTCCAAGCCCGGTTTGCGGTCCCCAGGATATTCCTTTTACTTTTTATTTCTTTAGAAAGTGCAATGGCCCTGATGGTTGTGATGGATCATGCATTGGAGCCTCCAGAGATTTAAAGATAACCTTAGTGGGACGAACATTTGACTCTGCTTCCCTGACTGCATCGCCGCAAAGTACTTGTGCAGGCGCTCAGGTAACCTTAACAGCGAGAGGGTACTATGGCGTACCTCCTTACAATTTCGTATGGCAGGGACTACCACAATACGATGGCGATTCAGTAATCCAGATTAATCCTAATGCTAATGCAGTATATACAGTTCAGGTTAACGATGCATGTCCGGGTCCGGGCGGCGGTCCAATAACCAAATCAATAAGAGTAAATGTGCTCTCTAAACTGCCTACGCCAGTATTCACATCAAATAGTCCCCTGTGTATCGGGGGTCAACTTATTTTATCCGCACCAGCCATACCTGGTACAACATATTTGATAGAAAATCCAGGCGCAGGTTTAGGGGGTGGCCAGTACGCCAATACCGCTGTTTTTGACAATGTTACTTCTGCATATTCCGGAACCTGGATCGCCGTAGCCTCCGATGCAAATGGTTGTTCTTCGGACACGGCCCGTACAACAGTTGTTATCAATCCCGCTATTTCTCCGACAGTAACGATCACTTCTTCGGCAACAAATATTTGCACAGGTGCCCATGTCACCTTTACTGTAACAGCTACCAACGCCGGAAATTCACCCACTTATCAATGGCTGTTAAATGACCAAAAAGTGGGTACGAATAGCCCGGTATACAGCAGCAGCAGCTTTGTCAACAACGATGCAGTAAGCTGTGTCGTATCAGCCAACCTGCCTTGTGCGGGCGGCTCCGCCACATCAAATATTATTGTGTTAAATGTAAGCGCGGGGGTTACACCAACATTTGATGCAATCGGCCCGCTTTGTCAAAATTCAACGGCCCCGGTACTGCCACTTACATCGAAGGAAGGAATTGCCGGAACATGGAGTCCGGCCAGCATCAATACATCTGCGATTGGAACTACGACTTACCAATTTACACCATCTTCCGGGGGCAATTGCTCAACGCCGGCTTCTTTAAACGTTGCAATCGTTAGCAGCATCTCACCAACTTTTACAACAATACCCGATTCATTTTGCCAGAATGACGCAGCGCCGGCGCTACCGCCAACGTCGAAAGAAGGAGTTAACGGAACCTGGAGTCCTTCTTCGATCAACACCACAAATGTCGGACGTACTTTATATACTTTTACTCCCGCGGCGGGTCAGTGTGGAATATCTTCGCAGATCGCCATAGTGGTCAACTCTCTTCCCACCTTGATCATGGGGCCGGATTTAACCATTGCTCCCGGAGCAAGTATTACGCTGAATGTCTCTGTGACAGGTAATATCGTCTCTTATCAATGGAAGCCATCCACCGGACTGAATGATCCGACCATTAAAGATCCTGTTGCAAGCCCATCTTCTACTACGGTTTATACGCTGGATATTATGGATGACAATAAATGTGAAACCAGCGGAAGTATTAAGATTACTGTGTCAGGGGGAACATCAAAGATATTAGTGCCCAATGCTTTTTCGCCAAATGGTGACGGCATCAACGATACCTGGATCATCACCAATCTTTCAGCTTACCCTGGGGCAACCGTAGATGTGTTCAATCGGTATGGTCAGCTTGTTTTCCATTCAGGAAATGATAACAAAGCGTGGGATGGAACTTTTAATGGCAAGCCCCTTCCAATGGGAACTTATTACTATATTATCGATACAAAAAATAATGAAAAGAAAATAGCCGGTTCTGTCACCATATTTAAGTAACTCATGATTCTACAATTATCATGTTGGGAAAGAAATTTGTAATCAATTGCGTGTGTTTTTTAATAGTGGGTTGCGTGTCTGCCCAGCAACAACCTTATTACACACAATATATTTTGAACAATTTCATCCTGAATCCTGCGCTTGCAGGAATAGAAAATTACTGGGACTGTAAGGTCAGTTACCGTAATCAGTGGGTCGGCTTAAATGGTGGGCCTACGACGCTGTATCTTACTGTAAACGCTCCACTTGGAAAAACAGAATATGACTACGAAACGCCTACCACAGTCCCGGATCTTCAGGCTAGGAATCTGGGTGCAAAACAATTCCTGATGGAGTATACCGCGCCACCGGCCCATCATGGAGTTGGCCTTACGATTCTAAATGATAAAACAGGTCCCCTTAGTCGAATTGCCGCATATGCCTCCTACGCATATCACCTTCCTGTGGGCGTCAAAACCAGTTTGAGTTTTGGCCTGTCTCTTGGTGTACAGGAAGTAAACGTTGACGTAACCGCGGTAGATTTCGGGCAGGCTAATCCCATCGATCCCGCTGCTTTGGGAAGCGGGTATCTAAATAAACTGGAGCCAGGTGTCAATGCTGGTCTTTGGTTATCGAATAAAAGCCTTTTTGTGGGATTGTCCGCTCTGCAAATTGTTCCTGTTCCCATTAATTCCGGCAATGGAACAACCATGTCAAACGGAGTTACTCTGCTCAACGGGAAACTGATTCCACATACTTTTCTGACTGCGGGGTATAAGATAATAGCAAGTGAAAACATCATCATTCTGCCTTCCGTCATGATCAGTTATGTACAACCGCTGCCCATTGGTTTCGACGTGAACGCTAAAATTCAATACCAGGATTTGCTCTGGTTGGGATTTTCATATCGCTATCATCAGGGATATGCTGCGATGCTGGGAGTCAATATCAGCAGCACGATTAATCTCGGATATTCTTATGATTATACAACAACCCAACTGAACACAGTTAGCCGTGGTACGCATGAAATAGTCCTTGGATTTTTATGGAGAAAAAAAAATAATGATTCTAATAAAAAATAGATTTATTAAGCACATGAAGGGAATGAACAACAAAATAATAAATTTTATATGAGATATTTTTTAACCATAATTCCTTTATTTATTTCGCTGCTTTTAAATTCTTTCGACAAAATACATGCGTATTCCGGACGGGTTCATGCCAGTGATGTAGTTACTGATTATGCAAAAATTAAGGATACGGTAAGGCCGGCATTTGAAGCATTGCCGGGCAATGTTTCAAATGATGAATTTAAGAAAAAGGCACTTGCTAAAATAAAGGAGTTTCAAGGCTGTCTGTATATTCTATGCGATAGACAATCAGGAAATGTTGCACAGGATAACGCAGTGGATCAGGCCACCAGTTTATTTGTTGATGGGGCAATTATAGAAGTTTCAACTGTGCACAGCAATGAAAAGAAACAATTAAAAGTTCGGGATTTTCTGGAGAAATTCAGAAACCTTCGCTACGAACGCGTTGTCATCACTTTCTCCCACGTGGATTACGTTAGCAATATTCGTAAAGGAGCCGACGGCAAGTATTACGGATTGGTCAGCTTTGAACAAACTTTCCGTGCCTACCAGGATGGACGTTTGATTTATGAAGATGAAACAAAAAAGACAACCGAAGTTCAACTGATTGTTTACGACAGAAATCTCCGTGGTAACGCCATCCAACAGTGGGATGTGATGTTATCAGATGTTGAGGTATTGGGCACGAAAACCCCAAAACCGTAATCGCATTTTACTATGGCAAAAACTTATGTTTTAAAATTTTGGATTTTCATTTTCTTTTCTATTTGCCAACATCGTCTCTTCGGCCAGGTGTATTCAAATAATGGCGGTGCTAAAGAGAAACATTTTATTTACGAGGTTAAGGAAATAGATGAATTTTTTGAGCGGTTTAATGACGACCCGGCCTCATTCATAAGGACAGTTTACAAACCCCGTCATACCAAACTTAATCTTGACAGGCAACGACTGATCAGGAGTTTGTTCAACTATGAAAACATGTCGTGGGACAGCAGTACGATGAATAAGTTTATCTCAGACGTTACAAATAAGAAAAAGCCAATTTATCTTGATTTTTACGGAAACGACTGGTACGCTGAACTGACATGCAAATTCAATTACCATACTTCTTCTATTGTAATCCCTTTAATAATGAAAATTGAAATGACCCAAAACAAAGGATCTAAATGGATGATTGTTGCCGTCGGATCCAGCACCTTAAAATCAAAGATAGTGGTAACGGAAATGGCTCAAAGCAAAATCAAAACAAAATGCCTCAGCCCGACCAGCCACGGTACAAATTTTGTTTCATTAAAGAGAGCTTTTGCAGACAAAGACAATTTATCCAGTTACTTTGAAACCCTTTATTTTAAAAGGTCACATATGCAGGAATTTTACAATGCTGTTTTGACTCGTGAAATTGAATTTCAGGACGTAATCAAAATAAAATATCATTTTTTGCTGGCTGACAAATGGATATTTACTGTGGAGAATTTCCCCCGGGAGGCACTAAACTCAGGTTGGCTTATTAATCAAATACAAAGCGTTTCTCCGCTCGGGATGGAAAACTATAGAAACAAATTATTAAATGGTAACTAAGGCTCAAAATTCCTGACCTGACGATAAAACCGTTATTTGGATGTATAGGGTCATTCTTTTCTTTGTTGGTTTCAATTGCCTGGCTCTTATGTGCTGTGCCCAGGATTCTATAACCCTGAATGACGTAAAAGTTATTAAGGCAAGATCAGAAATTACAGTAGAAAGATATCTTAACAACCTTCTAAATACTATTTCTTATGCAGGCGCTGAAAGTACCGATATTAAGGAGTTGATCAAACAGAGTTTTGAAGATAATGACAAACAATTATTTCTTAATAGCCAAATTGCCATTGCTGATGATATAAGCGATCCCGATTACTCAAATTCCTCGAATTCCCCTGACGTACCGGTTATCCGATATTTAAGTGCTTTTAATACCTTTTATGGAAAAAGTGATGCAAATTCTGTATACTTCAGTGATGTCAGATCTTCCCGTGTTAAAAAAGGCAAAAAGAATACTTATATTAATGTCTATTTCACATCCTTTTTCAAAAATATTTGCTTGTCAAAACCGTCTACCCCGTATAAGCCTGCAAAACGGGTAGCAGAGATTTTTATAAAAAGAAGCACGAACAACAAATGGCTTCTATATATTTCAAGAATTGGTTTTTTCAATCCGGCCGATACCCTAAATGATTTTTTAGACGATATCGTAATAGCAGATGCGATAAAGCCAACCCATTCGTCCAGGCGTGTCGATGAAACAACGGAGTCGGCAGACAAATTTAGTCAATATATTGATCAGGCCCGTTTGGAGGAGAAAAAAAGAAATTACCAGGTAGCAATTAATTTATACTCCAGGGCAATAGACCTCGCGCCAGAGAAAAGAGATATTTATGAAGCCCGGATAAAGGAACTCAATACTTCCTTCAGGATACTGGCTGATCTGGAAGAGAAATACAGAGCAGGATATTATAAAGCTGCCATTAAAGGATATTCAGAACTGCTCAAAAAGCCCGGGTTGAATTCTAATTATTCCAATTCAGATTATTATTTAGGAAGGGCAAAATGCTTTGACAAAATGGGACAGTTGACAAGATCATATAACGAGCAAGTCAGGAATTACAATGATGCGCTGAAAGATTACGCTAAATCATACGACTATGACAATGATAATATGGAAACCATCCGGTGCCGGGCAGAACTGTATAGCCGCATGAACAGAAATGTTGAAGCGCTTACAGAATACAGAACTTACCTGGCAAAAGATCCAACCGACCCGACTGTTTATGAGGCAATGGCAAATCTTCACATGCTCAACGGGAATCTGGACCAGGCGATAAAAGATAGTGATCCTGCATTATCTCAAGGGAATATGGATCCGGTTTCGAAATCAAAACTGAATATTGAAAAAGGAGTATTGTACTCACAAAAGAAGGATTATACCAACGCCGAAGAGTATTTCACGCGTGCTATTGCTCTGGATAGCAATAATGCTTTTTCATATTATAATCGTGGTATGGCCAGAATCAAAATGAATAAGATTCAAAGCGCTGCAAGTGATCTTATTTCTGCCCGTCAAAAAGGTCTTGGCTCGACAGATATTGTGAAGATAGACAGTGCTGCACAATTAATATTTGAACGTGGATCGTATGCCCTCAGTATTGGTAATTACGATTCGGCTCTGATATTTATAGATGCTGCAATTCATGTAAACCCAAATAAGAGCTATTATTATTATGCAAGAGGTGAGTGTTATTTTTCAAAAAAAGATTTTGAAGAATCAATCAAGGCGTATTCACTTGCAATAAGTTTATCGGCTAATTATCCTGAAGCCTATTACAAAAGGGGATTAGCGAATCTTCAGTTGGGAAAAGCTACTGAAGCTATCGCCGGCTTTACCAGGGCTATTCAATATAATCCGCAATTTTATTTAGCAAAAAAAGGAATTGGCGATGCATATTTTGCTCTGAACGATTATAAAAACTGTGCAACGAGCCTTGAAGCCTGCCTTGAGATGAGTTCGCTCAAAGAGGCACATTCGCCTAAGACGACCTTGGAGATTTATAACACGATTGGCAAAGCTTATTACAGGATAAAGAATTATTCAAAGGCATTGGAGAATTACAGGAGATTTCTTGCATTTCACCCGAATGAAATTCCTTCTTCATTTAATTATGAAATGGGCAATATTTATATGAACCTGGGTAAATACGACTCGGCCCATGGCTATTTAATGAAATCCTATCAGAGTGATCCAACTAATGGATATATTCTATATAGCATGGCCAGTTGTATTTACTTACGCGGAAATGTTGAAGATTCTCTGAAATGGTTTGAAAGATCCTTTAAGACAAATGCATTGGAAAGAACCTTTGTGGACCAGGATACGCTGTTGGGATCACTGCAGAACGAAAAGCGGTTTAAGGATTTAAAAAAGAGATATCTTTAATATGGAGTCAG
>JAYVXJ010000206.1:0-2197 GCA_043785285.1 Chitinophagaceae bacterium | reverse complement strand
ATTTTAAATTTGATAATGCCGTAAAAAAAGCAGACTTCGAACCCGATTTTAAATGGGCAGATGCTGATTACTTTAAAACGTATAATATTCAGTTCATCGCGGGCAGGCCGTATTACCCGGCTGACAGCGTAAACGGATTTGTGGTAAATGAAATGATTGTGAAAAAATTAGGCTTTAAAAATCCTGAAGATATCTTAGGCAAAAAAATAAATATTTTTGACGGAAATATAGTTGCACCTGTTGTTGGAGTAGTAAAGAATTTTAACGGCAGCTCGCTGAAACAAGAAATGAAGCGTATAGTGCTTGGTTCATGGAAAATGGTATACCGGTCAATCAACATAAAAATACAACCGCAACATGCGAAGCAAACGCTGGCAGCAATAGAAAAGCTTTGGAATAATACTTATCCTGATTTTGTTTATGAATACCAGTTTCTCGATGATAAGATTGCCAGCTTTTACAAGCGGGAAAACCAGCTCTCACAATTGTATAAAATATTTGCTGGCATCGCCATATTTATTTCCTGTCTTGGCTTGTATGGCTTTGTTTCATTCATGGCAGTGCAGCGTACCAAAGAAGTAGGCATTAGAAAAGTATTAGGCGCATCAGTAACCAGCATCATTTATTTATTCTCAAAAGAATTTACAGTACTTATTGTCGTTGCATTTTTAATCGCAACTCCTGTAGCTTATTTTTTTATGCATCAATGGCTGCAAAATTATGCATACAGAATAGACATTGGAGTTGGGATATTTTTATTAACTATTCTTATTTCTGAAATTTTCGCGTGGCTTACTGTCGGTTACCAGGCAATAAGAGCAGCAGTGGCAAACCCGGTGAAAACGTTGAGAACGGAATAATATCTTTTCCTTAAAATGAATACTTTTAATAAATGAAAGATTAAATCATAACTTTTTTTTATTAAATGCCTGATCAAATTACAGCTATTACAATTTATAAATTTGAAAATGGCAATCATCAACTTTGGACAGATGGCGGTACTTATGACTCTGCCACTTATATTATTATTTATCCAGAAATAAATAGTGGCGTTGTAGTTTTATCAAATGAATCAGACCCTTCATCGTCCGATAAGGTGAGCGACATTGCAGGCAACATATTCAACTTTATTAATAAGAAATAAAACCGCTTACAACATCGTTTTTTTGTGGCGGCAACTTTACAAAGCGCCAATTTTGTAAGAACCTATGCTACCTATGGCGGTATTTATTTTATTGTTTGTCTTTTTTACTTTGGGCTTATAAGGTTGACAATTCCCGACCGGATAAATACGATATAATCAGTGCCTCAATTGCTTTATAAGGTGTGTAATTTTTTATGCCCCGAACGTCCGGTCTCCTATAAGTATCGTATTTGATTTAAGATGCCCGATAGTTCATGAATTCTTCGATTTGTTTTAGCCCGGGGATAAATAAGTTCAACTTTTCGCAACTTAGCTCTACAGGGTGTAACTAACTCAAAACTAATAATTCCTGAACTGAGCCCAAGAGATCAATCGAACTCATTTATTCTTCGATTCCCTGACAGTAATATCAATTTTCTTGATGAAATTCCTTCTTGGCGACATGACAACACCAGGAGCAGGAGCAATATGCAGGCACGGGTTATAGGACAGACCACGGGTATCATCCGTTAACATTTGTTGTAAAATTAATAAAAAACCTCCAGTTTCACTACTCCCCGGAAAGCTGGGGGTTTCGCCTTCGACTTGAACCCAAATCGGTCAAAGATATTTTGATCAAATCTTGTATGCAAAAGTCCGAACCCCAGTTTGTCGGGACTACAAATTCTCGTTAAGGAGCGATAAGTTGTGAAAAGGCTCTTTATTGCTCTTTTTTAAAAAACTTTTCATATATTTTTTAAAGTAAGACAAGATCTTGTTCGATATTTGTTTTGTCGGGTCTGCCATCAACCGATAAAGGAAACAGATTGAAGCTGTTGGATACGTTAAAAGTATAAAGTCAATGCTAAAGAACTGAAATATTGGTTGCTTGTCGTGCAGTTAGTCGCCAACCTGTTTCATCTTTCATCCAAATATCTGTATATCTCCTTGTAACAGTTTTGCCTGCATTTTGCATGTCGCCCTGTGGTTTAACAATATCATGCCCCATTACAATTGCTATATTTCGAATGAAACCGATTTTTTCAATTATTTTTTCAACAGAGGAAAGATCGA
>JAYVXJ010000205.1:0-2198 GCA_043785285.1 Chitinophagaceae bacterium | reverse complement strand
AAGCCCCTGTTCCGGTAGTGCGGGTGGATCGCAAGGAACAACGAATCGGAGGTGCTGCCAATGTTGCGCTGAACCTGTCTTCACTTGGCTCACCCGTTACCGTATTCTCTGTTTTGGGCGAAGATGAAGACGGCATGATTTTATCTGAGCTGCTCAAAGATCACCGGATCGACACTTCTTATTTGCTAAGGACAGATTCACGGATCACGACAAATAAAATGCGGGTAATCAGCCGGAACCAGCAAATGTTGCGCCTTGATTCCGAAACGGTTCATCCATTATTGGAGAAAGAGGAACAACTGCTGATTGGACAGGTGGAAAAATTTATTAAAGATGAATCGCCTCAGGCTATCATATTAGAAGATTATAATAAAGGGGTACTTACGGAAAATGTGATTAGTACGGTGATCCGGCTTTGTAAGCAGTATTCCGTGATTACCGCTGTTGATCCTAAAAGAAAACATTTTTTTCAGTACAAAGAAGTAGACATATTCAAGCCAAATCTGAAAGAAGCCCGGGAAGCATTGAATTTATTGCCAGATGAAGTAAATGAACAATCTCTTCGGGACATCCACCAGAAACTGCAGGGGCAACTCAGGCACCAAATCTCTTTTATCACTTTATCTGAAAAAGGCGTATTTTATGAAGATGCCCAAACATCGGATATCGTGGCTTCTCATATCCGGAATGTAGCGGATGTATCTGGCGCCGGAGATACCGTGATTGCAGTAGCTACCCTTATTTATGCCATCACGAAAGAGGTTAAGCTGATGGCAGAAGTGGCTAATCTGGCGGGCGGACTGGTTTGTGAATCCGTAGGTACGGTGGCGATTGACAAGCATCGGCTGCTGAAAGAATGTCTGCGGTTGTTAATTTGAAAATTTGGAAATGCACTGTTTTACGCTTGCCATACATGGAGGGGCCGGAACCATTGTCCCGGAGGATATGACGCCCGAATTGGAAGCTGCGTATCAGCAATCACTTAAAGATGCCTTGTATGCAGGCTATGCCGTGCTGGAAGAGGGCGGATCTGCAGTGAACGCCATCAAAGCCACGATTATGTTGATGGAAGACAATGTATTGTTTAATGCAGGGCGCGGAGCGGTTTTCACCAAGAAAGGTGTTCAGGAAATGGATGCCGCAATCATGGATGGGAAAACGCTGAAAGCGGGTGCGATAGCCGGCGTACGGAATGTGCGCAACCCTATTGAACTGGCTATGGAAGTGATGTGTAACAGCAATCATGTTTTTCTGAGCGGAAAGGGAGCAAACGATTTTGCTATTAAACAGGGGGTGAAACTAGAGCCTGATGAATATTTCTTTTCCCAGTTTCGTTACGATCAGTGGAAAAGTCTTCGGGATTCAGATAATTATTCGCTGGATCATACCCATCAGCAATTAGAAGAGCTGATGAAAGATAAAAAATTCGGAACAGTAGGTGCAGTGGCGCTGGATATGGATGGAAATCTGGCTTCCGCAACCAGTACGGGGGGAATGACCAATAAGAAATACGGACGCATTGGAGACAGCCCCATCATCGGTTGTGGTACTTATGCCAATAACAAAACCTGTGGGATCTCCTGTACCGGGCACGGTGAAATGTTTATTCGTACTGTTGCAGCATATGATGTCAGCTGCCTTATGGAATATAAAAACATGGGGCTGGAAGAAGCCATGCGGGTCGTGGTTCAGGAAAAGCTGGTAGCTATCGGAGGAGAAGGGGGCATGATTGGCATTGACCGGAATGGTAAGGCGGCACTGGTGTTTAATAGCAAGGGCATGTACCGCGGTTATAAAACAAGTGAAGGAAGCGAGCTGATCGCGCTATACCAATGATTTCATAGCTTAGCACAATGATCAAAAAAATTGCGGTGATTGTAGCAGCCGGCAATGGAACCCGCATGGGATCTGCTATACCTAAACAATTTTTACTACTTCAACAAAAGCCCATACTCTGGCACAGCATTGCTGTCTTTCAAAACAGCTTTCCGGATATAGAGATCATTTTAGTAATTGCCCCGGATCATCTTTCGCGTTCGGAAGAGATCTGTAAAATCGCTTTATTTCCTGAACGGATCCGGATTGTTTTCGGTGGGGATACCAGATTTGAATCTGTAAAACGCGGGTTGGCAATGGCTAACGAAGATGGAATCGTTTTTGTACATGATGCTGTGCGATGCCTGGTGACCCAAAAGTTA
>JAYVXJ010000204.1:0-2200 GCA_043785285.1 Chitinophagaceae bacterium | reverse complement strand
TAAAAATTTGAAAACCAAGATAATACGCTGTATAATCCGGGCTAGGTAACCACTCATTCAGGGCGCTGGTCATCCTAGCTGGGAAAGTATAATTCTTTTGTTTTCACAACCCTCAGCCTGCACTGTGCTTGCAATTTATTCCCAGAGCAATCATTCAATTGCAATTTCTTCCCTTACATTCCGGCGCATGGATCCCGCCTTGTAAGGGACCTTTAGCCTGGGGGTATCCTTCCCCGTGGGTTTACATTAAATGGTTCAAAAAACGATTATCCGTCAAACTCAAATGCGTTCATTCCTTTAAACCCGGACTTTTTTATCACGAATAAGGACCCGGCTAATTGTTGTGCTTTTAAGTCGTATTCCAAAAGACCTGCTCTTGCTGATGTGATGTAAAGATCTTCCATTGCATCTCCTCCAAAAACGCATGAAGTCACCTTGGATACCGGCAAAACTATCTGGTGAAGTTGCTTCCCGGTGTATGGATTATACCTGATTATTTTCCAACCATCCCACAATGCTACCCATAGCATTCCTTCTGTATCTATAGTCATGCCATCAGGATAGCCTTTCTTTTCTGGAATATTAATTACAACCCGCTTATCAGTAATGTTGCCATTTATTACATCGTAATTATAAGCTACTACATTTCGAGTGGGTGTATCTATATAATACAATGTTTTATGATCCGGGCTCCATGCTATACCATTAGAACAAGTAACTCCAATAATTTTAGTATTTATCGTAAAATCTTTCTCAAGAACATACAACGAGCCAGCATGGGGCGTATTTGAAATGGACATTGTACCTGCCCAAAAACGGCCTGCGGGATCACACTTGCCATCATTAAAACGATTATCAGGTAAATGAGTTTCTACTTCTGATATAAGTTGTATTGTCCCTTTATTAAGATCTATTGTTGCAAACCCACCCTTAAGTGCAGCTATCATGCCGCCTGATCTTTTTAAGGCTATTGCTCCTACCATTTGCCCTAACTTATACGTTCTATGTTCGTTGCTATCAGGATAAAAGTATTGAATCTCGCCTCTAAGGATATCTATCCAAAATATTCTTTTTTGCCTGTTATCCCAAACAGGGCCCTCTCCCAGCAAACAATGATGTTTTGTTACAACTTCCCAATTACGTTGACTCATCGTTTTAGTTATAAAAAATCACTCAATAGTACCAGGCTTTGTTTGCATGCTGTCTTTATTGGTAAGATGACCCATTAGTAAAATGGGTCATTGAGCGGTATATCCTCCATCAATAACTACAGCCTGTCCGGTGACACCGCCTGCTTTTTCACTTGACAGGAACAAGGCATAATTTGCTATTTCATCCACTGCAAGCAACCGTTTTTGAGGAACAAATGGATATATAACTTCGTCCAACACGTTGTCAATTGAAATATTTCTTGTTTTCGCCAATGCCGATAGTTGATTTTGGACAATGCCTGTATCAACGTAGCCAGGGCAAAGTGCGTTAGCGGTAATGTTATACGCTGCGCCTTCAAGCGCTGTTACCTTCGTAAGTCCAATAACACCATGCTTTGCTCTATTATAAGCTGCCTTACCGGCAAAGCCAATGAGACCATTGATGGAAGCCATATTAATAATTCTACCAAATTTTTGTTTCTTCAACCCAATGCCACCAGCCGCACCTGTAATGAATACAACCTTATTTTCCATTTGAAAATTTGTTAACTCAAATAATTCCAAAAATAATAATATTGGGTGTTGTAAGGCTTGAGTACATTCTTTTACGTGAGATTCGGTTTATTTTTCTATACCTGCTTCCCTTGCAACTTGTATAGCTGATTTGATCAATAATTCCAGGGAACCGGCTGCAAAGGGTGTTTGCCATTCTTGATAGATATCTTTATCATATAGCTCACGTGGTGGAAGATAGCCGACACCACCGTTCACCAAGTTCATTACGGCGATCGCTTTGGGGGACAACTGCCGGCGTAGTTGCTCTTGAAACTCCGAATAGGCTTCATTTGGCTGGCCAATCAGAAAAGAATCGCCGAGTTGCCATACCCAAAGTGGCATTTGCGCTACTTCGCCATCACCAACAGCTTTTCGCACACCACGCTTACGCGAAAGCCTTTCTTTCATAACACGATCTTCACAGTCGCGATATTGTTGTTCAATTTCCATCAGCGACGGGAGCGGCTTCAGATTGAATGGCACCTCAACCATTT
>JAYVXJ010000203.1:0-7382 GCA_043785285.1 Chitinophagaceae bacterium | reverse complement strand
CAGCACTTTTTTCGGAAACACACTGGCCTGTGCCAACAAATAGAAGTGTGATGGTCAACAACTTATTGCAGGGGGTTTTTCAGAGCTGTTCATTTTTGATACAGTGCGTGCGCGGTAACGGACAGGCATTCCCGAGCCAACCGCATGAAAGTATAAAAACTGATATACAATAGGTATTGGGCAATTATACTTTACCGCTCATTTAAATAATCAAGTTGAATACCGCTTTAACTCCAGCAAATTCCCCGGTAAAGCGTCCACGTTCCAGTGATGGTGGATGCTCAGCGCGGCCCCAAGTGCAGAGGCCTGAGCCAGGGATGCCGCATACACTTCCATCTCTGGAAAAGTGAGGGCCAACAGATGCATGAATAACTTGTTTTTGCTGAAGCCGCCATCTACAAAGATCTTTTTTGTGCTCCCTGGCTCCAGCACCAATTCTGTTGACTTTTTTTGCTGGCGGAGAATATGGATCAATCCAACATGATAGGCTTCTTCATAATGACTAAAAGCGTTCACGGAGGAACAGGCCTGAGCAATTTCCTCATCATTTACGGGCAACCATTTTTCAAAAATTCGTGCATCAGGGTTTACAGAAAGATAATAATCCTCCTTACATTGAAAATGATAAGATAATTTTTTAATATACTCTTCATGATCATGGCCGGCAAATAATCTGGATGCTTTCACCGGCTTACCCTGAAAGGATAAATAACACAAGCAATCCTTCTTTAGTTCCTGCTCCGTTAAGGGTGAATGATTGAATGGATTCAGGCTGATGCACCAGGTGCCTGTGGAAAGTAAAATGAAAGGCTCTTTAAAAGCTGATAAATACGGAATCAATGCAGCTGAGCTGTCGTGCAAACCCACCCCAACCTGAATGCCCCCGGATTGTCGCTTTGAAACAAAATCTCCGGAACGAATCTCTGCCAATTTATCCTGTAAACCTTCCATCCTTACCCATTCATGATAATCCTGCTTTTCAAAATCCCAGAGCCGGGTATGACAACCAATGCTGGTCAGATCAGAAGCACAGACACCCGACAATAAAAAACTGATGTATTGCGGCAGGTGAAGTGAATACCGGATCTCTTGAAAAACGGGTAGTTGATTATTTTTTAACCAATACAATTGCATACCGGAATTCAAATGACCCAATTCAGGTGAAGCTGTTTGCTTTGCAAATAGTCCATCCAAATCATATTTCCGTTTAAATTCCTTCTGCAACGCAGCTGGAAAGGGCTTTAAATAATTATAGAGCGGCGTAAAGGGTTGAAGGCTTTTGTTCAAATGAACCAGAGAGGCTCCGTAAGCGGATACATTCACCGCTTTCACTTGAATCTCTTTCCGGGTAAGCATTTCATCGAAGCTGTCTTTAACCCATCGGGTCAGCAAAGGAAGATCTTCCGAGGGAAATCCATCTTCATCAGCTGTTTCCGGAAGTTGCACGCATTGTTCATCCAGCAGCCTGTACTGTGTGTCGAATAAGAGCCGTTTCTTGTTGGTGCGGCCAATATCAAAAATGGCTATGACAGGCAGGGCATGCATCATTATAATCCGGTCGCCACCGTTTTGCTGCCCCGTTCTTTTACTAATTTTTCTCTCCCCCCTATTGCGCGGAAAACGCGTAAAGGATCCAGCGCTCCGCCAATCCTTAAGCGGGCTTCGGCAACCAGCGGGCGAACATCCGTACGGAATGCGCTTTGCAATATTTCCTGAGCCTGCACCACATCGTTTTCTTCCCTTGCTGTTTCCAGTTCTTTATGGTTTATCAATAATGCCTGCGCATAGCTGATGAGAATGGCTTCCACCGATTGCAGGAGGTCTTCCAAAGGATCTTTCACATTGTGCGATGCATCAATCATCCATCCCATATCCCGCACATGATCCATTCCCCGCGCATTCATTCCATCCACCAGTTCATTGAATATCAAAAAAAGCTGATAGGGTTTTATACTGCCTACCGTAAGATCATCATCTCCGTATTTCGAATCATTAAAATGAAAACCGCCCAGCTTTCCTTCCATCAGCAAAAGCGCTACGATCTGCTCAATATTGGCATTGGGAAGATGATGGCCCAGATCCACCAGGGTAAAGGCTTTGGGACCAAGCTTGCCGGTATAGAGCAATGACTGGCCCCAATCTCCAACGGTAGTGGAATAAAAATTCGGTTCATACGCCTTGTATTCTACAAACATTTTCCAGTTTTCCGGTAGATGCGAATAGATCTCCTGTAAACCTTCCAGTGTATGTTGAAATGCTTTTCTGAAATTCAGCTGACCTGGAAAACAGGATCCATCTGCCAGCCATACCGTAAGCGATTCGGATCCGAGTTCAACACCCTGCCGGATCACTTCCAGATTGTGTTCAATGGCTTGCTTTCTCACCGCTTTATCTGTATGCTGTAATGATCCGAATTTATAACTCCGTTGCTGACCTTGCTGATCCTGAAAGGTATTGGAGTTCATCGCATCAAATCGCAATCCGAATTCAGCAGCGAGACTACGGATCTTTGCCGGATCCGAAGGAATATCCCAGGGAATATGTAAGGAAACGGCACCGCCGGACTTGTTCAGCGCATGCAGCAGGCCAATGTCTTCCAGTTTTTCTTCCAGGTTACGCGGTTCGCCGCCCCGGGGAAATCGCGCAAAACGGGTTCCACCGGTTCCAAGTGCCCAACTGGGAATAGCCACCTGAAACTTTTCCAGTTTTTCCAGGATGGCCGGTGTATCCGCAATTTCATTCTGAATGAATTGAAGCTTTTTTCGATGGGCAGGAAGCGCATCCTGATTATGCTGATCAATACTGATTTTTTCCAGACGCATGCAATCGTTCTTTAATTCTCTAAGATACTACCAAATATTAACGGACAAAGGCGGTAGCCACACCGCCATCCACATTCAACACATTGCCGGTGGATTTATTCAACAACCCACCCACAAAAGCAAGGCAGGCATTCGCTACATCTTCCGGAAGTATTACTTCATTCAACAACGTTCTCTTTGCATAATAAGCAGGAAGTTCCTCAACGGAAACAGCATATGCTTTAGCCCGCCCTGCTGCCCACTCTCCTGCCCAAATTTTGCTATCATAAATCACCGCATCCGGATTTACCACATTTACGCGGATATGATCCTTACCCAGTTCTGCTGCATTAAGCCTGCTGAGATGAAGCTGTGCCGCTTTCGCTGAACCATATCCTGCATTGTTGGGCCCGGATACAAGCGCATTCTTACTGACGATATTTAAAACATCGCCGCCCAGGTTCTGCTTACGCATAATCTCCGCACCTTTTTGCGTGATGAGGAACTGCCCCTTTACCAACACGTCATACAACTTGTCCCAATCCGCTTCTGTATGATCTTCCAATGGTTTGGAAATGGAAAGTCCGGCGCAGTTGACAATAATATCAACGCCACCGAATGCGATCACGGCTTTTTGAAATGTTTTTTGAATAGTATTGCTGTCTGTTACATCCAGCAGTTCCGATTCAAAATAATCTCTACCGAATTGTTGCCTGAATTCCTGTATGGCAGATTGGAGCCGGTCTGCATCATTATCATTCAAAACCACTACGGCACCTTCCTGCACCATTTTCTTTGCAATTGCTTTACCAATCCCTCCTGCACTTCCGGTAATGAGCGCAATCCGTCCGGTGAGTGCTTTGGGTTTAGGCATCCGCTGTAGTTTCGCTTCTTCCAGCAGCCAGTATTCGATATTAAATGCTTCCTGCCTCGGCAGTGCAGTATAGGATGAAATGGCCTCCGCCCCTTTCATTACCTGAATTGCATTGGTATAAAATTCTGCGGCAATTCTGGCCGTTGATTTATCTTTTGCAAACGTAAACATACCCACGCCGGGATAAAGCAGCACCACGGGATTTGGATCGCGCATGGCAGGACTGTCCGGATGTTTACACTGTTCATAATATTCGCCGTACATTTTCCGGTAAGCTTCAACTGCCGGGAGCAGTTTTTCACGAACGGCAGCAATATTATCCAGATCATCTGTTGTTGCTAGCGGAAGTATCAGGGGACTGATCTTGGTTCTTAAGAAATGATCCGGACAACTGGTTCCCATCGGTGCGAGTTTTTCCAGATCATTTGAATTGATGAACTCGAGCACCACATCCTCATCAGAAAAATGACCAATCATCCTTGTATGGGAGGAAACATAACCGCGAAGCAAAGGCATAAGAGACGCCGCTTTCCCTTTTCTTTCCGCAGCCGATAGGGCATCTATTTTTTGTCCGTCGAAAGCCGGTTTTCTTTCCCCTGTATTTTTCTCAATATAAGACGCACACTGTTCGATTACTTCCAGCGTATTGATATAACTTTCGTAAGCGGTATCGCCCCAGGTGAATAATCCGTGAGAGCCCAGCATAATGCCCCTGATTCCCGGGTTTTCATCCAGGCATGCTTTCAGTTTTAGTCCCAGGTCGAATCCAGGTCTTTGCCAATCCACCCACCCAATAGATCCATTAAATACATCCTGCGTAATTTTTTTCCCATTCTTAGCAGCAGCAATCGCAATAGCAGCATCCGGATGCAGGTGATCAATATGTTTGAATGGCAGAAAGGCATGCAGCGGCGTATCGATGGATGGCGCTTTGGAATGCAGATCATATAGGCAATGATTGAACAATTCCACCATTTCATCTTCCTGCGCAATGCCGCGGTATCTTTTTTTCAGGCCCAACAGGCGATCCATGTATAAAGCAGCGAGCCCGTTTTTTTTGAGCGTTCCCAAATCCCCGCCAGATCCTTTCACATACATCACTTCCGTTTCCTTTCCTGTTAATGGATCCGGCATTTGTATTTTGCAGGACGTATTTCCACCACCATAGTTAGTGAGCCGGAGATCAGCTCCCAGCAGGTTGGACCGGTAAATGAGTAATCCCACTTCATCTGCGCCGAACGAAGTGGCAACGGCTTCATCCCATAAATAGCTTGCATGTTTAAACTGTTTCGCAGCAATCATATCAATCCCTTTATTTCTTGAATAATTCAGTTTGTTATTGTTTTAATGCATTGCCATAACCTACCATAAAGACCGAGAGAATAATGGTGGCGATACCGGCAATGATGGTTGTTTTTGTTTTACTGCTCACCGACTTCCATTCTTTCAACAGAAACCCCCACATATTCGCAACCAGAATGATAAAGGCCATATGGAGAATCCAGGAGCTTGCTCCATTTCCGAGCTTACTTTCTCCCATACCATAAAAAAAGAATTGCATAAACCAGGTTGTACCGGCAATCGCGGATAAAACATAATTCTTTAACAGTGGGGTGCTTTTATCCGTATACTTACCAAAACTACGATTGCGGAGATTCAGGAAAAAACACCAGATGAAGTTGGTGGTCAATCCTCCCCATAAAAGCACCACATAGATCACATTATTCTGATACAACGGATTCGATCCCATAGCTACTGCCTGATATGCCATCGGTTTACCGGCTTCGATGCCGAAATTAAAGCAGGCGCTGAGGATACCGGATACGATGGCGACAATGAGCCCTTTAGTCAAATTGAATTCAGCAATGGATTTTTTCTTTTCAGCGTCAGGAACTTCTTTCTCTTTTCCCATTCCTGCTTTTCCACAGAGATAAATCCCAAAAAGGCAAACGGCAACCCCGGCTATTACAATCCGTCCCCAGCTACTGCTGATCATATCGTTGAAAGAAGTTTTTCCCGCTGCCGGGAAAAAATTATAATAAATAGAAGGCACCAGCGCACCGAATGCAGAACAAAAGCCTAATACCACGGAATTCCCAAGGGACATCCCCAGATATCGCACTCCAAGTCCGTAGGTGAGTCCGCCAACACCCCATAAAAGTCCAAACAAAAACGTATACCCAAATACTTCTTTTGAAGCGGCGGAGATGATTTCCGTGAAATGTGGAATGGTAAGCCAGGCGGCCAAAGGTGGCACGATGAGCCAGGAAAACAGCCCCCCGATGATCCAGTAATTTTCCCAGGCCCAGCCTTTCACTGCTTTAAAAGGCATATAAAAGCTTCCCGAAGCAAATCCACCTATAAAATGAAAGATAATTCCCGCGATGGCCTGCATACATGTTTGGTTAGCCTAACGTGACTTGTTCCCTTAAAAATAGGAAATGATCGTAAAACAGCTGTCATGTACTGTCATGTACCTGCAACGGGTCTATATATCAACGGTATTCAGCATGCGCGAACCCTCGTCAGGCCTTCATTTCACTCAGCTCCAGCCATCTAAATTCTTTTGTTTGAAGGTGGTCCGATACAAGGGTAAACCGTTGGGACAGCCGCTCGATTTCTTCATAAACAAGGGATGTTTCCCGGAGTTTACCCGTAATGTTTTCTTTTTCACGGCTCAGATCATCAATTTCCTTTTCCAGCAATTCAAATTCTTTTTTTTCTTTGTAAGATAGCTTTGGCTTTTCCGCTTTAGCCTGAGGTTCTTTAGGAGTACTATCTACCTGAGTCCGGTTTTCCGTTGCTGCAGGAGCAGATTCCTTTGTTTTTAACCATTCCTGATACAATCCATAATTACCCGGAAAATCCCGGATAATACCCTCTCCTTCGAAAATAAACAAATGCTCCACCATCCGGTCCATAAAATACCGGTCGTGCGATACCATCACAAGACATCCCTGAAAGTCCAGCAGAAAATTTTCAAGCACCGCCAGGGTGGGCAGATCCAGATCGTTTGTAGGTTCATCAAGGATGAGGAAATTCGGATTTCGAAACAGGATCGCCAGCAAATGAAGTCTTCTTTTTTCACCGCCGCTAAGGCTGGAGATATACGTATATTGTTTGTCCGGCGGAAACAGAAAAAGGTTCAGAAACTGAGCCGCACTGAGTGATCCGCCGCCGGCCAGCGGAAAACTCTCTGCAATATCTTTTACAAATTCGATTACGCGCTTATCCTCTTTGATCACCAGGCCGAGTTGGGAATAATTTCCAAATACCACCGTCTCTCCGATATTGATCTTGCCACTGTCGGCCGGTTCCAGTCCCTGCAGCATATTCAGGAAAGTGGTTTTACCGGCGCCGTTCTTTCCTACAACACCAATGCGGTCGCCACGTTTGAACGTATAGTCAAATCCTTTAAGAATGATTTTATCTCCAAAACTTTTATTCACTTTTTTCAATTCCGCCACTTTCCCGCCCAGCCGGCTCATTTTCATCTCCAGTTTGAGCTGCTGTTCATCCAGGTTTTGTTTGGCTTTGGCTTCTGTTTCATAAAAAGAATCCTGGCGGCTTTTTGACTTGGTCGTACGTGCCTTGGGCTGCTTGCGCATCCATTCGAGTTCTTTGCGGTAGAGGTTTCTGGCTTTATCAATGCTGGCCACATCGCTTTCTAACCGAGCGGCTTTTTTCTCGAGATAATTTTCATAATC
>JAYVXJ010000202.1:0-2205 GCA_043785285.1 Chitinophagaceae bacterium | reverse complement strand
CATCGCAGGAGGTATTGACTTAATGTAGCCTGACCGCCTTCCAGTGTGATTACCCGGATGCCCAGCAATCTCTTTCCTACGGTTTGCCCGTTGGTAAGAATTTCCATCGCAGGATAATAAAGTAGCACGGGTAAACCGATTAATATCCAGAGCCATTCTGCGTTTGCCGTTTTATTTCCCGGAAGGGAGAAAAGTACTTTTTGACATAATAGTCCGTACAGGAACATTAGCATCACATCCACACTCCAGGCAAACATCCGTCTGTAGAATGGGCTTATTGGAAAAACGACCTCAATATTGAATCCGGTATCTAGTTTTACGGATAACATAGAATTAGACCGTTTTTATTTTATATTTATCAATAAATGTACTCCTTTTGTGCGTGAAGGTCAATTCATACAACAGAATATTGAGAAGTGGAAAACCTATCAGTACGAGCCTACATCAGACCCGGATGAAATGGCGCAGCGGTTTACGGAACTGGTAAACGATCTGGGGTATTCAAAAACTTTTTATCCGCAAAGTAAGGTTACTGAATACCTGAACAGACTGGCATCGGGCATCTATCTGGGGATTTATAAAAATAAGAAAGAAGAATCTTCCCGGATCATCCGCTTCTGGAAATCCGAACTGCCGCTAATTGTTAAAAAGCACCACCGTGAGCTGCTTTATTCCTTTATCATATTCGTGATTTTTGCTTTAATGGCTGCTTTTTCTGCATCACATGATCAGCAGTTTGTGCGCGGTGTGCTGGGTGACAGATATGTTGAGATGACGGAAGAAAACATTGCGAAGGGCGATCCTTTCGGCGTGTATAAAAGCCAGGATGCCCTGTCCATGTTCCTCTGGATCGCTGTGCATAATATTCAGGTTTCCTTTTTGATTTTTGTTGCGGGCATTCTTGCCTGTCTTGGTACAGTTTGGTTTTTATTTACCAATGGAGTAATGCTGGGTTCTTTCCAATATTATTTTTTTGCAAAAGGACTCGGATGGAAATCCGTATTGGTGATCTGGATACATGGTACGCTGGAGATATCATCCATCATCATTGCCGGTGGCGCGGGCATCATTCTGGGGAAGAGCCTGCTCTTCCCTGGAACTTACAAAAGATTGCCTTCCCTGAAACAGGGAGCAAAAAATGGCGTGAAATTGATGATCGGCCTGGTGCCCGTATTTATCCTGGCTGCCTTTCTGGAGGGATTTGTTACCCGGTATTCCGGCATGCCTGTTTTGCTTAGTCTCTTCATTCTGATTTTTTCATTGGTATTTTTGATCTGGTATTTTATTATTTATCCCATCCGGCTGAGCCGGAAATCAGGGATGCCTGAACCTTTAAAATCCTGAGCCGCTGGCGAAACCCGCATGTTCAAATTTTTGACTTATGTTGTTTTATGTTTGAACTGTTTCCTCCTCAGTAGTGAACCGGTTTATTGTCAGGGGGACAGTATCGCAGTAGATACTGTTCAAACCACCACGGATTCCGTTCCCGAAGAAAATGCAGAAGCCCGGATTTCGGATAGTCTTTATTTCCCCGTTACGGACAGCTTAACCATACCAGGTAATTTGCGGCAGGTACCCGACAGCAAAGTGAAGGAAGACCAACGCAACCCGGATTTTGCCTATGCCAATGATGCTGCATATTGGAAAGAAGCTCCTCCTCCGGAACCGGGTTTGCCGGACCGGGTTTTCAGATTTCTATTTAGTGCGGGCTTCCGTACTCTGTTTTTCATTTTATTTCTGCTGGTGGTTGCCTACGCCATTTACCGTTTGTCTATAGAGAATTCCTTTTCCTGGTTTAAACGAAGCAGTAAACCGGCTTCAGCCGATAACACTACCGGTGAAGAAGCAGAGGTTTCAGGCGTCAACCTGGACGAAGCCATTTTAAAATATAGTGAAGCAGGAAATTTTACCGTGGCTGTCCGGTATATGTATTTAAAAATTATCCGCACTGCTTTCGAAAAAAACGCCATCCAGAGTAAATCGTCCTCTACCAATGCAGACATGGTAAAGGCTTTTCAGAATCCGCAACAGGCAAAGGATTTCCGATATCTGGCTACCGCTTATGAATATATTTTCTACGGCGGATTTATTCCAAACCAGAAGCAGTTTGATTTATTGAAGCAGAAATTTAATTCGTTTCATCAAACCCTGGGGAATTGAAAATAGGTTTACAATATATCATTTTTCTTTTCTGTTTGTTGGGAC
>JAYVXJ010000201.1:0-2208 GCA_043785285.1 Chitinophagaceae bacterium | reverse complement strand
CCTTCTGTATAGAAATGAAGTCAGAACAGATAGTAGTAAACTGAAAAGCAAAGCCCACCAGAATCCATCCACCCGGAAGCCACTCACAAATTTTGCCGCCAGCAAAATGATCAGTGCATTGATCACAAATAAAAATAAACCGAAAGTAAAAATGGTGATGGGTAAAGTAAGAATGATCAGAAGAGGCTTGACGAAGATATTCAGTAAGCCCAAAACGATGGCCAGTATAAATGCCGAAACAAAAGAATAAATATGAATACCCTTGAGGATAAAAGACAAACCAAAAGCAACAACGGCAGTAATGACGATTCTTAAGAGTATGTTCATAACTGCAAATTTGTGTAAGTGAAAATACAGCATTTTAACAGCGTCACACCACCACAAGCTCATAAAAATCATCCGGCTTCAGATATTTATTCGCGAGTTCCTGAAGATCTCCCGGAGTAATGGTTTTGATCACTTCAACACCCCGGTAGAAATAGTCTTCTGTAAGCCCGTTCAGCACCAGGCTTTTCCATCTGCCGGCCACCTGAAAAGGGCCGTCCAGATCGCCTAATAAAGTACCGATCATAAAATTCCGGGTAGTCTGTAGTTCTCCTTCCGGCACGGGGTCATTACACAGGCGATTCATTTCAAAATAGACTTCCTTTAGCGTAGCCTCCGTAACTTCTTTTCCCGCTTCGGTAGAAATCATCAGGGTGCTTTCCTGTATCAGGTTGGTCAGATAGCTATGGATTCCATAAGTATACCCTTTGTCTTCCCGGATATTGCCCATTAACCGGGATCCGAAAAAGCCGCCGAAGAGATTATTTAACACCAGCATTTTCTGGAAGTCCGGGTGGTGCCGGTTAGGAAAATTGCGGGCGACCCTGATCGCACTCTGAACACCATCCGGATCATTGGTAATCCGGTATTTTTTTTGAACCGCAGGCTTCCTGGGCGTCTCCGGCAGATCCGGTCGGGCTGACCCCCCGAAGGGTAATCCACCAAAATGTTTTTCTATCTGTTCAAGGATGTTTTCCGGTAACAGACCGGCTAAAAAGATCATACAACGGCCCTGCTGATAATATTTTTTATAGAACGCCTTCACCTGCTTCACATTCAGCGCCTCATATTCGGAGATAGAACTGTATCTGCCATATGGATGGGATTCTCCAAAAATATAAGTATCAATAAGCCGGCTGGCGATGAAATCATTTTTTCGCAGGTTAACCTGCAGCCGCTGCTGCATATTTTTTTTGTAGATCATCAGCTCTTCCTCTGGGAAAATGGAATCGTTGATCAGCTCAGCTACTACCGGTATCAGTTCATTGGCATGTTTATTCAGGCAGTGAAGGGTAAGCTCTGCGGTTTCGTGCCCTGCATGCCGACTCAGATAAGCTCCGTAATATTCAAAGTATTCATTAATTTCGTAGGCGGTCTTAGTACTTGTACCGTTCTTCAACAGAAAATTGGTTGCAGAAGCAACGAGATTATCGGATTCAAAGCAATTTCCGGCGTAAAAAACAACATTCATCATCAGGGTATCCAGGGTTCCCATGTTTACCAGGAAAACATCGACTCCATTACGGAGCGAAACTTTTTCATGCGCTGGCAGATCAAGATGAAATTTTACCGCGTCTGTAATGTCCGGCGCAGTTTTTCTGTTCAACATTCGGTATTCAGTTAAAAAAGTTAATTATTGCTGTAGTAAAACAAGCTGCTGCTGTTTTTTTCAGCAAAGATGGTTTCACTTGCACTAAGAATTTCTTCCCGGGTTACATCCTTGTATTTCTGAAGCTCTGTATTCATGAATTCTGCATCCCCCATCAGTTCATACATAGCGAGGTTTGATGCGCGGCTCATCAGGCTCATGTCTTCGAAAAGAATGGCGGACTCGGTTTTATTTTTCACCTTTATCAATTCCTTTTCTTCAATTTTCCCTGCGCTTAATTTTTTGAGTTCTTCATCAACCGCTTTGTTCGCGTCTTCCATCCGAACCCCTTTAATGAGTTTCCCTTCAATCACAATCAATCCCGGATCAGTGGAACCGAGATGATAACATTCTATATTACTGAATAGTTTTTTTTCTTTGACCAACGACTGAAAAAGCCTGGAAGAACCACCATCGCCCAACAACTCCGTGATGAGGTCCATGGCATAATATCCTTTATCCGTTCTTGATCCTACATGGTACGCTTTATATAAAGCATCCAGCGGAACATCAGC
>JAYVXJ010000200.1:0-2209 GCA_043785285.1 Chitinophagaceae bacterium | reverse complement strand
CCGAAGAAATTACCGCCATTATGAATCATGAAAAGTCAAGCTGGGGCAATAGCAGCAAATCCGTTACGGTGGAAGATGTTAAAAAGATCGTAGATTTTGTGAAAATAAGTTCGGCAGGTAAATAATCTATTATGAAAAAATTAATTGGTTTATTTTCCCTGATTTGTATACAACTGCGGTCACTGGCGTGCCCTGCCTGCGAAGCACAACAACCAAAAATTTTGCGTGGGATCACGCATGGGGCCGGCCCTTCGGGAAAATGGGATTATTTGATTGTCTGGATAGCTGTTGTGATTGTTCTTTTCACCCTGTTTTATTCCGTCAAATGGCTGATCCGTCCCGGAGAAAAATCTCAACAACATATCAAGAGACTGATTTTAAATATGGAATAAGATGGATGACAAAAGCACCATATTCATTTTTTTGGACAACGATCCCAAACCCATCGCTACCTTTGCCTCACCGGCTAACTTTGAATTGGATACGCGCAAATTGGTGGATGGAAATCATACACTTCAAATTGTGAGCAAAGATCCCAGCGGTAAAGAAGGACTTCGTATCATTCCTTTTGAAGTTAGAAACGGACCGGCAATTGCCGTTGAAGGTATTAAGGAAAACGCCGTGGTGGATGGCGTGCTGCCACTGATGATCAATGCCTACGGCAAGGGAGATCAAAAAAAATTCCTGATCATAGGTAGCGAAACGCCGCAAACTATTCCTTCCTGGGTGTGGATCCTCATTATCGGGTTTGTCGGCTGGGCTTTATATTATTCCATCACGTACCTTTCTATAAAACCTTAATCCGTATGAGTGAAAATAAAGACATCCTAAACCTGGACGATGTCAAAAACCTGGTGGATACTTTTTACGGAAAAGTAAGATCAGATGGGTTGTTATCACCCATCTTTAATGAACGGATCCAGGATAATTGGCCAGTACACCTGGAAAAGATGTATCGGTTCTGGCAAACCGTTTTGCTTGGCGAGCACACTTATATGGGAAGCCCTTTTCCGCCGCATGCCACACTGCCTATAGCGCATGAGCACTTTAATCAATGGCTTATGCTTTTTAAGGCAACAGTGGATGACTTATTTACAGGCGAAAAAGCAAAAGAAGCCAAATGGCGTGCAGATAAAATGGCAGAAATGTTTGAATCCAGAATAAACTATTTTAAGGAGCAGGGATTTAAAAATATATTTTAATGCGCATGAGCGCAACCTAACAACCCACCAGCATGAACATGACTACCAAACCCATCAAACGCAGTGAAAGCATTGTAAAACTTTCCCGGGAACACCATTTTAGTTTGCTTTTCGGATGGAAAATAAGGCAGGGTCTTAAAAACAACACAGCTCCTGAACGCATCGTTCCATACGCACTTTATTTCTTAAAGAATCACCTTCTACCCCATTTCAAAGAAGAAGAAGAAATTCTTTTTGTTCCTGCCTCCGATTCCCTCGTGATGAGAGCAAAGAAAGAGCATACAGCCATTCAACATCTTGTTGAAGAACTCCCCATCACGAAGGGTATTCAGCTTACAGAACAACTTCGCCGGCTGGCGGATGATCTGGATAAACATATACGCTTTGAAGAAAGGGAATTGTTTCCCCACCTGGAAAAGATTTTAATGGCTGACCAATTGGAGCTTATTGGTCAACAATTGAAAGAGGCTTCCGGACCGGAGGAAAAAGACAGCTACACAGATGAGTTCTGGAATCTGAAATCTTCTCTCTAAAGCATGCCTGACACTTTATCTTTTCAACATAACAACCGCATTCATGTTACCGTAATTTACGAAGGAGACCCTTACGAACTGGATACTTATGAAGGAGAATACAGGAACCTGATGATGCTGATCTTCGATAAAATTTACACAGAAGAATTTGGAGAATGTAAAGGGATGGGCCGGTGCGGCACCTGTATGGTAGAGATCCTGTCTTCCAAACATACATTGGGACCAATGGAAAGAAATGAAGCATCTACAATCAAAAAGATAATTACTCCACGTAAAGATATCCGGTTAGCCTGTCAGCTTTTAATAAACAGCGACTTACAGGATATCAAAATAAAAATAGTAAGGGAAGGTCAGTAAATACGTACCGAATTAAGCTGATGGTAAACACGTTCGACCATTTTGTCGCAACGGGAAAGATGAAAATGAAGTATATCCTCCTTATTATAATAATGGCTCAGGGAATCCCTCAGCAGG
>JAYVXJ010000199.1:0-2210 GCA_043785285.1 Chitinophagaceae bacterium | reverse complement strand
CATTAAAGCAGGATCAATCACCTGTATACCAGCGTTGTTTTGGTAAACGTCCTCCGAAATGATGGTTGAAATACAAAAAACAAATACGCAAATCAGACATAGGCTGGATTTATTATTTTCTGAAAAATTTACAAGATGTGATCCGTCGGGTATTCACCGCAAACTTATCTTTGACCAGGTAAATTGGTTATAAACCCTTCTTTCCCCATTTTTTATGGAACACTGGCTTATCAAATCCGAACCGGATGTATATAGTTGGGATCAGTTTGAAAAAGACAAACAAACCCGCTGGGATGGCGTACGGAATTATGCTGCACGCATTCACCTCAGGGCGATGAAAAAAGGAGATCAGCTCTTTTTTTATCATAGTAATAAGGGAATGGAAATCGTGGGTATCGGAACCGTTGCCAAAGAAGCTTACCCGGATCCCACAACCACCGATCCAGCATGGGTTGCAGTGGATGTGAAGCCATTTAAGAAATTGCCGAAACCCATATCCCTGGAACAAATAAAGAAAGAAAAAAGACTGGCGGACATGGCACTCGTCAGATTGGGTCGCTTATCCGTGCAACCGGTAACAGATGAAGAATGGAAGCTTATTCTGAAAATGGGAGGTATGGAATAATTCTATTATGCAAATCAAAAAAATACTTGGATCTATCTTTATTTTTCTCACGCTGCTGGGCCGGGTTTCGCAGGCTCAACCTAATCATGAACTGAAGAATCTGAAAACTTATGTAACAGAAATAAAACCCAATGTTCTCGATTCTTCCCTTCAGCATATTACTTATCTGGTTGAAGATAATCTGCATTATCTGTATCCTTTGTATCAATTGCTTGGTGCAGAAGATAAGTTCATGAAAAAATTATCCGCGCCCGTTTATTATGAAATGTTAAGCCAGAACGTTGCGTGTGTTGGAGATTATTCCAGCGCGCTGGAATATGAACAACTGGCAGATAGCACGCCGGTGACTGATGTTGAAAGAAGACAGATCTCCAAAAGCATCCAGGTATTGAAGAATATTAAAAATGCTGACGCCCGCAGATTTATCAGCTTTATAGCACCCCATTACCGGGTAATCATGCTGAATGAGGCACATAACAAACCAGTACACCGGGCTTTTGCAATTTCCCTGCTGGATGATCTGTATAAAAGAGGATTCCGTTACCTCGCCATGGAAATGCTGAATCCGGGACTTGATCAGGAACTAAGCAAGCTGACTTATAAAACCGGGCACTATTCTTCTGAGCCGGTAGCAGGTGAAATGATCCGTATCGCCCTGGATATGGGATTTAAACTGGTGGCTTATGAAGACCCTCAGGCGGATCTTCATTCAGCAACAGTGAGGGATTCCATTCAGGCTGTTCATATTTTTCAACTATTGAAAGAAGACAGCACGGCGAAAATTTTTGTGTATGCAGGCTATGGCCATATTGCTGAGCAAAGCACTTCAGCAGATTATATTCCAATGGGCATGGCTTTCAAGAAATTATCCGGCATTGATCCGCTCACCATCGATCAGACCGATATGACGGAAGAAAGCAATTTCAGTTATGGCAAGGTTTTCTATGAAACCTATCTTCAAAAATATCCCATCAGTAACCCTTCCATTGCGCTCTCTGATGATGAGCCCGTGAATGTAACGGGCAGTATACTGTACGACCTGACGGTGATCCATCCGAAAACCAGCTACCGCGATTCCCGGCCAACCTGGCTTGCCCTGGAGAACAGGAGGCAGCCTGTGTTCGTTAAGCCTTCCAATAAAAACACGTTCTTCGTGCAGGCGTATTACCAGTTTGAATCTTTTAACAGCATACCAGGGCAGGTAGTTCCAGCCGATCAGACTTACCTGCAAACCGGTAAAGGAAATTATTTATTATATCTGCGAAGGGGAAAATACATCATCATATTCCGGGATATGCAATACAAAACACTGTATACCCAGCATATTGAGGTTAACTAACGGTGTCATAAAACCGAATTCCCTGTACGTCCAGTTCTTTCAATACGGGTTGATAAATTTCCGGGATGATTGGAATATGCAATCCGCTTAACTGAATTTTATTTTCCAGGATCAACCGGGCAGCAATTCCTAAGGGAAGTCCCACGGTTTTAGCCATAGCTGTCCGAAGATTATCTTCCCCCTTAACCACCAGGCTGCTTTTCAATGCGTATTTTTTTTGATTGATGGAATAATCCAACTCATGTA
>JAYVXJ010000198.1:0-2211 GCA_043785285.1 Chitinophagaceae bacterium | reverse complement strand
AGAGAGGCGGTCCCGCCGGCGATCTGATTATATTAATTGAAGAAGAAGCGCATGCAGAGCTGCACCGCGACGGCCTGAATGTTGCCTTTGAATTATATGTCTCCTTCGCAGATGCCGTTTTCGGCATCCAGGTAGAAGTGCCTACGATTGATGGGAAAGCCAAGATCCGGATTCCTCCAGGTACACAAAGTGGAAAGATTTTCCGCCTGAAGGGGAAGGGATTTCCGTCTGTCAATTCATACGAAAAAGGAGATCAGCTTATCCATGTAAATGTATGGACGCCACAGCAGGTATCAGTGGAAGAAAAGATAGTCTTGGAGAAGTTAAGTGAATCACCCAACTTTCAGCCCAAGCCCGATAAGAATGAAAAAAGCTTCTTCGAGAAAGTGAAAGAGATGTTTAGCTAAAACCGGGGACAAAGAGTTTTATTTTTTGCCGAATTTTCCCGGTCCAGGAATCCGATATAGGAAATAGACAATTCAAATCCGCCATACCCCTGACTCACGGTGTTCAACGTGGAAATATTCACATCGTAACTGATGGCAATAGATAAAGGAAGCATTTCCAGTTTGATCACGGGAATGAATGCATCTTTCCACCGCATGAATGCGCCAACGCCCAACAGGTATTTTGGATCATCCGTGAATTCGCCAAGCTTATATCCATACATTACGCCTCCAACGGTTTCCCTTGCATTTCCCTGGCTGGTATAATCAGCCTGGAGGGTAAACTCCGACCGTTCATCTATATAAAATTTAGCGCCTGCCGATACCACATATTTCGGATCAAGCTCCTTTGCAGCATTTTGATAAAAATTATTTCTTGGTCTGTTGAGGTGATGATAAGCTACTCCAAAGAACATACTGTGTTGCTGATCCTGACCGAAACTGCTGTTGAAACTCATGCCTACACTACCATCCCAGTACTGTACATCGGGCTGTGCAAAGGTTTCGCCATCCGGCAGTGCCGGATTGTAAGCACCTCCGGAAAACTGGCTGTTGGTAGTGATCTTGGAACGGTCAATTCTTTTTTCTGCATAGCCACCCATGAATCCAAGCGATAGGTACATCGTCCTTACATCAGACAGAGATTTGTGGTAGTTCAGTGCGGGGAATACCTGATTGGACCTGAGTCCGGCACTGCCTGCTTTATCGTATAATACCTGAAGCCCTACCGTTAAAAAATCATTGCTTCGCCCAACCGGCATTTTATATTCTCCATTGAATGATCCTGTTCTGTATGCATTGGTAAAACTATTCCATTGATCGCGGTAAACCCCCTGAATCCGGTAGTCACCGGTAAAGATGCCGGCAAGGGAAGGATTGCGGAGCAGTGGCGCTTCAAAGAATTGCGAGAAGTGCAGGTCTTGGGAAAATGCTGTTGCCATACTGCCCATGCAGATCACCAGGCTTAAGCAAATTTTTTTAAAAGAGGTTGGGTTTCTCATTTTCTATAGGATTTCTATCTGATCAGGGTAACATTTCCGTGATAAGGGATCAGGGTTGCATTATCGCAAAGGATTTGAATAGTATAAATATAAACGTCTGATGGTGCCGGTTTCCCGTTAAAAGTTCCATCCCATCCACTGGCTTCATCATTCGGTGCAAAATTTCTCTTTTCAAATACCACCTGACCCCACCGGTTGAAAATGGTTATGGACGGGATGATATTTAATCCCTTTCCTCTTACGATAAAGCGATCATTGGATCCGTCGCCATTCGGAGAGAACGTATTCGGGATGAAAAAGTTTCCGTTATTGCAAATCACCGTGATCTTAATGCTATCAGACGAAGCACAAGTTCCATCATTTATTGCTCTAAGCACATAGTTGGTGGTTTTGATCGGTGATGCTAATGGGGTGAGGCAATTTGTGCAACTCAATGCTGTTGCGGGCAACCAGTTGAGGGAAACGATATCGGGCGAACCGGTTCCGTTGATCTGGTAGGAAGTTCCCACAGGGATGGTAACATCCGGACCCAGGTTCAGTGTTGGATAATTAAATGTGGTGATCTGGATAGATTTCGTATCGCTGAAACATTTTATATTATCCCATCCGGTAACCTGGTAATTGGTGATACCGATCTGGCTGCTGGTTGGCGTGGACATAGGATTCGAAATGGTTGGATCACTAAGTCCTGTTGCGGGCGTCCAGGCATATATTGCAGCGCCGCTGGCAACCAGTTGCGTGCTTTGTCCCAGACATACCGAATC
>JAYVXJ010000197.1:0-2211 GCA_043785285.1 Chitinophagaceae bacterium | reverse complement strand
CTTTTGCATTGCCCAAAATTTCTACTGCAAAATGCCCCATCAACAAGAATAATTGCGGGGCCGTTACCTGTTTTATCATAGGCTATCGTTGTGCCGTCTTTTGAAATTACTGTATTCATTATATTTTTTTAAGATTAGTATATTAATTGTATTCAATAATTAATTTTATTTAACCTGCATTTATTAATTAACTGTTCCTACTTTACGAAGTCCTATAGCTGTAAAACATATTTGGAATTCGAAAGTAAAAGCGCCTACCATGGCTACGATATGTAATCCATTTACAAAAGCTTCTTTTGCCGATATAACCAACATTACTCTATGTTGATCATCAATACCAGAGGCTACAGAAGTTGCTCCAACTATACTTTCATGGGCGGCCTTCCAGGCTTCTATTGAGAGACCTCCCGGAATATTTTTCTCAATCCTTTTATGATAAATAAAAGCTCCGATACTGCCTAAGAGAGCTACCCCCAAAGCGATACCTAATTGATTACCCGTTTCGGAAATAGAAGCAGCAGCCCCGGCTTTTTCCTGAGGAGCAGATCCAATAATAATACCGGTACCCAATACTAAAATAGGAGATACACCGATAACGGCAGTAACAAATCCTATTACTAAAAAAACTAATCCTTTAATTACCGGCACGTAAGCTATTAGCAGCATTCCGATAGTTGAAATTAACAGCCCTGTTGTTATGATAAACCCTGGACGAATTCTTTTAGCAATTGCAGAAACTACCATTAAACCTATAATCATCCCAATAGCCTGCGGTATCATCCATAATCCTGCATAAAATGGAGAGAACCCCATAACCATTTGAAGATATTGCGCCATAAATAAAGCTATTCCACCCATTATAACTGCGGTAAGCAACATGGGGATTAAGGTCACTCTAAAAACACGATTAGTAAAAAGATTGAAATCCAATAAGGAATTAGCTATTGTACGTTCCCGGTAAACAAATGCAATTCCAAATATCAACCCGGATATAATTGATAGTATTGGGATGAGTTGTAAGTTATTTCTTGACAATTCTGTAAGGCCATAAATAAATGGCAGCATTGCTGTTAAAGAAAAAATGACACCGGTAATATCTAATTGCCGGGCATTGCCGTGACGATATTCAGGTAAAAGTGTCCGGCCTGCGAAAATCACCAGGATCATAACCGGCACACCTAAAAGAAATACAGCGCCCCACTAGAAATGGCATGCCACCATGGCTGAATTTCCCCCGCAGTACCTTGCACCATCCACATTTTAGGTTCAGGTTTGCTTGTTACACGGAATGTTGGACTACCTGCCTGATACATCGCCATACTTTCCGGAAGGAGCTTATCCCATCCGAGCAAGCCATGGACGACCTTGCCGATATCCCCATTGAGTTGAAAACCACTCGAATCGCTGAGAGCCTGGTTGTCCAACATGATGATGTCAGCCCGGCTGCAAATCTCCTTATAATCACGGAAACTGTTGCTTTGGCTGCTGATAGAGCCACTGTTCCATACCCGCCCAAATGCATAGCGGTCCGCCCGCTGCCTTCGTAACGCGATTATTCAGGTCCCAAATTTCCAACCTGCGGTCATAATTCCAACAGGTCCATTTTTTGTATACCGGATCATCCCAGTTTTTGACAAGTGGAATATGAGTTCCCGTTTTGTCGAAGAAACTCTTCATGCAATTTTCACAATAACATATCGATTCACGATCCAATCCACTCCAACTATTGTCAGTGAAGCCCTCCGGATGATACATCTCGGAAATTTCTTTCAGAATGGCTGGAATATGCTCCTCATAGTAGGGGCTGTTGATACAGGATATGTAAAAATCACCCGCTTTGTAAGGCTTGCCTGATTTGTCCAGGGCAACAGTCTTTTGTTTCAGTTTACGAGATTTGGTTAATGTTTCATTTGGGTATTTAGCCAACGGAAATGTTATGGCTGGATTTGTTAAATTAGATTCTGGCTGGTGGTTGCTATGATATAAAATAAAGATCCAGATAACCAACCAAAGGAGTACACCCAACAGGACCAAACAGAATTGAAAAGGCAGATTAAGGGAAAGAACGTTTTTTACCTTTTGCTGCAGCGGTTTTTTTTAACTGTTCGGTCAGGCTAATCATTGCGGCCCGCTGTGCCTGAGTTGACATGACACTAGTTCAAACCCAGTGAAAAGCTTGAGATCAGAATTACTCAATTTATAAGAAGAAGT
>JAYVXJ010000196.1:0-7415 GCA_043785285.1 Chitinophagaceae bacterium | reverse complement strand
CTTCATCATGCATATGCATGAAAAAGTATACTTCTTTTATTCCCGCTTCCAGCCAGTATTTTATTCTTTTCACCCAATCATCGCACCTGGTATAATCCGTCGGATGCAGACTATTCCCTACAAAACGGATAAACGTTTTTGGAATGGTCAGGTGCATGTGACAGCAATCCCTTCTCCCGGCTGTATCGGTAATTACAATGCCCATATTCAGGGAATGAAGGGTAGAGAGCAATTCCCGGAATATGGATTCGCCCCGGAACCATTCCGGATGTCTGACCTCCACAAAAAATGGCAGATCCACCGGAAGTGATTTGAGGAAAAGGAAGATCTCTTCTTTTCGTTTCGGGGAGAAGGATTCGCTGAACTGAATGAAGATGGGTCCCAGATGATTTTCGAAAGCGAGTACGCCCCGAAGGAATTCAGTAGTCAGGAAATCCTTGCCCTTCAAACTGCCGCGGTGGGTAATGCCCTGGTACATTTTCGGGCAAAACTTAAAATCTTTTTTCCCGGCAAATTTGCTCCAACGCTCAATACCGGTTGGTCCATAGATTTTATAATGCGTCGCATTCAACTCTATGCTGTTGTAATGCTGAATGTAATGCTGCAAAAAGTCGCGCTCCTTGGTTTTCAGCGGATAAAGCTTACCCACCCACTCTTTCCTGCCCCATTTAGCACAACCCAGGTAAACCGAAGGGTTGGTTTTCTTTCCGCTGAGAATCGTTTTATTCCATGCCGGTTCTTTAGGCAATTTGAAATCCGTTGAGGCGAGATCTTCAGATTCGATTCTTCCAAAATCCATGCTGTTATTTTGAAAATTTGATGGTTTAAAAATTTGGGGTATTTGCGCTCAGAACTGTTACTTTATTTCCTCAACTATCTTTTCAGACACGGAGAAACCTGGTTGTTACGGTGAAATAATATTTGGTACGATCCTTTCTATATTATTTATGTAAAACTCGAGCAGGGTATCGCGATGGACGGAAAGTGAGTTATGAATCCTGTTCTTGATCTGCCTGAGCGGATATAATGACTAAAGACTCCATAAACAAACGGAGTCTTTAGTTTTTTTATGCCCGGATGATATTAATCCAAGGCCTACATGCTGGCGTGCAGGTAATCTTTTAGCTGGGAGATGGTTTCCTGCTGATGCTGGATGGTTTCCCGGATCAGATCATGGATAGACACAATTCCGAATATTTTATCGTTTTCAAAAACGGGGAGATAGCGAATGTTGTTATCAGCCATTAATTGCATACAATGTTCAACACTATCCTGCAGATTCACGGCAGGGAGGTCGTTGGACATGATCTCGGAGACCGGCGTATCAGTAGATGATTTGCCTTTCAAAATCACTTTCCGGGAATAATCCCTTTCCGTCATGATGCCCTGAAATTCCTGATTGTCCATCACCATCACAGAACCGATGTTTTGAAATGACATGATCTGCAGCGCTTCCAGAACCGAAGTGGCAGGAGATACTGCCGTGATTTTTCTTTCCTTATGCAGGAAGATGTCAGCTACTTTTTTCATAAAGCTAATTTGAAGTGAACAATCGTTGTCGGGTAAATTAGCGATTTTTTCTGATAAACCTCAGGAATATCAGGGGTGATGGCGGATGCTGGATGGGGGATCGACTTTTTATGCGGGTTTCTAAGGGTAATCATATAGAACTCAGCCAAGTAAGAAAGGCCGGTTACTATTTAAAAAGTTGATGGTATAGGGCTGATGGTGGATGGTTTTCAGGTGTGAATTAACACCCTATATCCATCAACCATCAGCCCCATACCATCAACAGCCATTGAGTATCTATGCAAAAAAGGGAGAAGCAATAGCCAGCACTTCATCCATCGTTAGTGGCTCATCAAAGGCTTCCTGAACCGAAGCTGCGGGAGAAGTGGTGACAGTAGTAACATCTACTCCGCCCTGCATCACATTATCCTCTGAAATAGTTCCTCCATATACTGCAGCGGGTACGCCCATAGTGCTTTTACCGGTTATCCATCCTTTCTGGCCTCTCAGGCGCCTTACTGCTGAAGCATGCCGTGCTTCAACGGAATGAATATCCAATGCCACAGTGAGGGCGTCCGTACCTAAAAGATTTCCAGCCTGACCTTTATACGCTCTGACGCCAGTGTCTTCAAACGCATTGGCGATGGTAAGGAACGTGGCATAATTGGTAAATACATCGGGATAGGCTCCTTTTGCGGTAAAGTCGAAATTAGGTTTAGCTACAGGAGTTCCACCTGCTGCAGTAATAGCTCCCTGTAACAGGGTTACGTGGGCAGATTCGTGTAGACTGATCTGGGAGAATATGGCATTGTCGGAAGCGGGAATGAGCCCGGCAGCAGCGAGCCCCTGTTTATAATACTCAGACTCCAGGTATTCCAGTTTAAGAGCGAAATTTAATACATCCACCGCACTGGCACCAGTAAAGGCATAAGACTTATTTGCTTTTAGCAACAATCCGAATGGGAGCAGGGTAAGTGCGGTTTTTACTCCAAAATGCAGACTTTTAGTAAGTGCTTCACGTCGTGAAAAGCCGGCTTGCTCCATGTTCTCGAGTTCCTGAATTATTTTTAATGCTTTCATATTACTATTATTAGAATTTTAGAAAATTTTAAGGAAGTTGGGTTGCAGAAATTTTGGTGGTTAAAAAACTGTTTGCCGTGGCAACAATACTGGGATTTCCTGCATTGGGTGTTCTCGAGAAATCCAGGCCTGTGGCCGGTGCCACTACATCATCACCTGCAAAATCTTTTGATTTGGGATTGAGCAGATCCCGGATGGTTGCGGCATGGCGGGCTTCCACAGAAACGATTTTTCCTGCCAGCAATAAATAATCAGCGCTCTTTAAATATTTTCCTGCCCCGTTGTAAGCAGAGACACCCGTATCTTCCAATGCCTTAGCTGTTCCGAGCACGCTGGTGCGGTCATTGAAATTAATAGAAGAGAAATTGGGTGTTAGTTCTTTGATGGCAGAAGTCCCAAGTGCCTTTTTAAAGAAATCGCGGTGCGCCACTTCGTGTGCCATGATATCGCTTAGGACAGCTTTTTCTTCCGTTGTAGCACCGGCATAGAAAGAAGCATTCACCTGAACGTAGAAAGCAGCCTCGAGCTGTTCGAGCGCATAGGCAAAATTCAATATGCCAATATCTCCTCCGCCAACATCTGTTATTCCGCTTCCTGCTGGATTGTCGTTCTTCTTTTTACAGGCTCCCAGCCCGAGAACCAGGGTAGTTCCGGAAATGGCTCCGTATTTCAGAAATTGTTTTCTTTTAAGCGGCGCTGCAATTGCAGTCTCTAAATAATCCTGAAGTTTTTGATCTTTCATAATGTTTGCTTTTTCAAGAGTTACGGAAAGAAGATCTCCCCGGATTTTTAAAAGCAGAGAAATTATGCGGAAAAGGAGGTAGGAGGAAGGTATATGGTTAATGGTCAATGGATTCCAGGGTGAAATCCCTCTATAAAGCCCATTTACGATTAGCCATAAGCCATCCACAATTTACGGGCAGACTCAAACATCTAAGAAAACCCGATTTGCGTAGATCCTTATTATAAGGTAATTTTAATTTTTAAAACCGGTTTATTATGACTAGTCATTTTTTATTAGCGATGCCAGGAGGAAGTGAATGGATTCTGATCATATTAGCAGTACTCATATTATTTGGAGGCAGAAAGATCCCGGAATTTATGAAAGGATTGGGTAAAGGAATGCGTGAATTCAACGATGCAAAAAATAATGTAAAGGAAGAATTTGAAAATGGAATGAAAGAACCGCAAAAGCCTGCGCCTACCGAGCCATCAAAAAATTAAGTATTGGTCTTACCAATTTTAAGCCTCGCAAACCTATAGGCTTGCGGGGCTTGTCTATTATGCAGAACGCGGATTGTTTTTCGTTGATGGTAGATGGTGGTTATGTGTAAATTCGCACCTGGGATCCATCAGCCTTTTTAACGTTCACCTGTAACCGAAGGAAGGTCTCTTTTCAACATGTCATTCCGGTTGGCCATTTCCCACGCGGTATAAAAAACGAGACGGGCTCTTTTTTCCAACAGGTCATAATTGATTTTGTCTGCTGTATCCGTGGGTTTGTGATAGTCGTGGTGAATTCCGTCAAAATAAAAAATGACCGGAACCCCCATTTTAGCAAAATTGAAATGATCGCTGCGATAATAGATCCGGAGTGGGTCGGAGGGGTCATTGAATTTATAATCAAGTTCAAGCCGGGTATATTTTTTATTCATGGCCACACTTAGCGGATGTAATTCGGAACTGAGTTTATCATCCCCTACTACGTAAACATAATTATTGGAATCGCCCTGTTTTCTTCCCGGATCCCTTCTTCCAATCATATCTATGTTCAGGTCGGCTGTTGTTTTTTCAAGTGGATAAACGGGATGCCCGGTATAAAAGGCGGAGCCCCATAACCCTTTTTCTTCACCGGAATTAGCGAGGAAGAGAATACTTCTGCGGGGGCCTTTTCCTGCGGCCTTTGCTTTTGAGAATGCGGCTGCCAGTTCAAGTAAACTCACCGTACCCGAACCATCGTCGTCTGCGCCATAATAAATTACGGTATCCCGTTTACCCAGGTGATCATAATGGGCCGAAATGACAAGGAACTGGTCTTTCAGGTCTGTTCCTTCCAGATAGCCCAGCACATCGCAGCTTTGCAGGAATTCCGTTTCCTTATTCAGGGAAAGCCAAACATTTTTAGTAAACGGTTTAGCTTTGAAGGAATCATTTTTAACCAAATCGTAATCGCTTCCCATAATGGATCTGGCTATATTTTCTGAAATAGTAACGGTGAGTGGTCGAATCTGGGAGCGATAAACGTTCTGATACATATTCCCTTTCCGGCCTGTCGGCGTATGTGGAAAATCAGGTTGAATGATGAGTATCGCAATTGCACCGTGCTGCTGGGCTGCATCCTGTTTGCTGTATGGATTGAATTTTCTTTTGTCAATCTGATGTTGAACAAATCCATTGGGATATCCATTTTTCAGCAGTACTATTTTTCCCTGTACATTCAATCCTTTATAATCATCGTATAAAGAGTCCGAAATCCCATAACCGGCAAATACGATTTCGTTGCAGCCATAGCTGGCGGAATAATTGTTTCCAATGGAAAGGTCATAATCTTTATAGAGATCAAAGCTGTCCCCGTTTATGAATAGCTGAGTAGATATCAGGGAATCCTGAAACACAGGATAGGGAAGCTGAAAGGAAGATCCGTTCCCGGGTTGCAGCCCCAGGGTTTTAAAAACATTTTCGATATAGGCAGCGGCCTTACGCTGACCTGCTGTAGCTGTTTCTCTGCCTTCAAATACTTTTCCGGCAACGATATAGAGATCCTTACTCAGGTTTTCAGCACGAATGGAATTACCGAATACGGCGGGATCTGTTTTTTTCTGCGCAGTGCAAAAAAGAACAGATCCCGTAAATAACAGGGCCAGGAATTTTTTCATTAGCCCAAATATATTGAAGCACCGACAATATCTTATGCCTGCTTAATAAATTCCACTTCCCCATGAATCCTTGCATCATCACCTGCAACGAGGCCACCGGCTTCCGTTACGGCATTCCACATCAGACCGAATTCTTTACGGTTAACTTTTCCATTTATGGTGAATCCTGCACGGGTATTACCCCATGGATCGGTGATCACACCACCGAATTCCACGTCCAGTTTGATCTTTTTGGTAACATCGCGGATGGTCAGATCACCATACAGTTCATAAGAATCATTATCCACTTTTTCATATTTAGTGGCCACAAAAGACAGGGTGGGGTATTTGGCAGCATCAAAAAAATCGGCGCTCCGCAGATGTTCATCGCGCTGCTTGTTGTTAGTAGTAACAACAGCGGTTTCCGCGGTGAACCTTATTTTCGCCGTCATGAAATCCAGATCCTGAGTCTCCACCTGCACATCGAATTTGGGAAACGAACCCGTTACATTGGAAATCATGAGGTGACGAACTTTGAACTGAATTTCGGAATGTGTTGGATCGAGTGTCCATTTAACAGTTGCCATAAAATGTAAAAATTTAATGTTTAAACAACGAAATTAAACAATCCAGGGGAACATCCAATAGATTGACTGGATTTGAGCCAGAGAATACATGCAAAACCCTCGCCATAGAAGGCTGCGGGTATTGGCTGCTGATTATCTACCTTCGCAGCCGTTTTATGAAATCAGGATTTGTGAACATCTTCGGAAAGCCCAATGCGGGAAAGAGCACGCTGCTGAATGCCCTGATGGGCGAGAAACTGGCAATTGTATCCCATAAAGTGCAGACCACAAGACACCGCATCAAAGGGATTCTGACCGGGGAAGGGTATCAGATCATTTTTTCCGATACGCCGGGGATCATCGAGCCGCGATATCGCCTCCATGAAAAAATGATGGAAACGGTTAAAGGATCTGTGATAGATGCGGATATAGCCCTGCTGATGATGGACGGGCGCGATGACCCGGAAGAAAATGACCACTTGTTCGCTTCCCTGCACCTGAACGCACCCGCCCTGGTGCTGATCAATAAATCAGACCGCATTCCGGCAGCAGAGATTCAGGCAGCGGCTGCGTTTTTTCAGGATAAAAAATACTGCAAAGAGGTCATCGGAATCTCCGCGCTTAAGAAGTTACAGACGGATTATTTGCTGGATCGTATAATTCACTGGCTGCCCGAAGGAGAACCTTTTTTTGACGGAGAAGAAATGACTGACCGGCCGGTTAAGTTTTTTGTTGGTGAACTAATCCGGGAAAAGATTTTTAGTATGTATGAAGATGAGATACCCTATCATACCGCTGTACTGATTCAGGAGTATAAAGAAAAAGATAGCCTCACCAAAATACAGGCAGACATCATCGTGCAGCGGGAAACGCAGAAGGGGATTTTATTGGGAGAAGGGGGTAAGATGATCAAGAAACTGGGAACAGAAGCCCGGCAGGATATCGAAGCATTCATCGGCAGGAAAGTGTTTCTGGAATTATTTGTAAAGGTTCGTCCCAAGTGGCGCGACAATGAGTTGCACCTGCGGGAATATGGTTATTAATTCAGTACTAATATTATTTAATAGATGTCCGGATTTACGGTAGCGATTACAGGAAGACCCAATGTGGGAAAGAGTACATTATTTAACCGGCTGCTCGAACAACGGCAGGCCATCGTGGATGATCAGAGCGGGGTAACACGGGACAGGCAGTATGGCATTTCCGACTGGAATGGAAAATCATTTAATGTAATTGACACCGGCGGTTTTGTTCCCGAAAGCCAGGATGTATTTGAACAGGAAATCAAAAAGCAGGTATTGATTGCGGTGGAAGAAGCGCATGCTATTATTTTTATGACCGATACCGCAACAGGGATCACTACGCTGGATGAGGCGATGGCTGACATGTTAAGACGGTCCACTAA
>JAYVXJ010000195.1:0-7432 GCA_043785285.1 Chitinophagaceae bacterium | reverse complement strand
TTTTTCTGATCTCCTGAGTAGCTTTTCTTTGCTGATCCATCAGCGACTGTAATTGTTCCAGTCTCTTTTGCTGATCCGCCAGTTCCTGCTGGCTCTTGCTTAATTGCGATTGCTTGTTTGCGGCATCCGTTGATAGCCGGCCCGTTTTGTTCGTTAGTTCATTCACCTGACTGGTCAGGTCACTGACCTGTCCCTTTAGTTGGGAAACATTAGATTCCAGATTAGTTACTTTGGCAGCAAGCAAAGCGCTGTCGTTCCGGGCAGACTGCAACGCGCGTTGGGAAGCGTCAAATTTCTTTGTCGGAACGCAACTTCCTAAAAATAATACAGCGGAGAGGAGGATAATCGCCCCATTTAGTTTTTTAGTCATCATGTATTGTATATTTAAAAAAAGTAGTAGATAGAAAGCAAATGCTTATGCTAAATTAAGCTTTTCCGAATATTTCAGGAGAAACATTGGGTCTCCAGGATTATTCAGCTCTCAAACTCTTCACGGGATTAGCAATTGCTGTACTTGCTCCCAACACGTTGCCAATTCCAATCTCTTTGCTGCGCTGTTCAGCCTCCTAAGTTGTTAAACCAAATAATCCTAAACAAGCAATAAATAATATATGAAATGGCATCCATTTATTTGGGTGATGCGTGTCTTTTTTTAACTATCACTTATTACCAAAACGCGGTATATAAAGCAGCCAGTATACCGAGGATGATCACTGATCCTACAATAAAAGAAGGCGATACCATAAACTGCTTTTTATCTACGACAATGGAATGAGATACATGATCTTTTGCGGGTTTCGTTAAACTCATAATGATCATAATTAGTACAATCAAAACAAAAGTGATGGACATTCTGTCTAAAAAAGGATAATCCGGAAATGCCCCTTTTGTCCAGGATGGAAGGAATTTCAAAACAGTAGAAATGGGTATTGTAAGCAAGGTTCCCGTAAGTGCAGCCGCAGCGGTTGTCCTTTTCCAGAAAAAACCCAGCAAAAAAATCGCCAGTACACCCGGCGAGATAAACCCGACATATTCCTGGATAAACTGATACGCCTGATCAAGGTTTTTTAATGCCGGTGCAATCAGCGCAGCAATTCCCATAGCCACGATAACCACCCATTTGCCAATACCCACCAATTGTTTTTCCGATGCTTCTTTATTAATAAATTTTTTGTAAATATCCAGGGAGAATATCGTGGATATGCTATTGGCCTTACCTGCCAATGAGGCTACCACTGCAGCAGTAAGGGCTGCAAAGGCTACTCCTTTTAATCCGGCCGGTAACAAGTTCATTAATGTAGGATATGCATGATCCGGCTTGATGACGCCGCCCTGGATCATCTCCTGTTGAAACAGGCCATTCTTATGCAATACAAACATGGTTATGCCGGGCAACACCACAATCACCGGTACCAATAATTTTAAAAACGCGGCAAACAGAATCCCATTGCGCGCGGTTTTCAAGTTTGCTCCCAATGCCCGCTGGATAATATATTGATTACACCCCCAGTAAGCCAGGTTGTTGATCCACATACCGCCAATCAACACCGATAAACCTGGAAGATCCTGATAGTAGGGATCACCTTTGTGAAAGATCATGTGGAAATGATCCGGCGCTTCCTTTCTTAAAATGGAAAGTCCTTTCAACACATTACTACCAAAGCCAAAGTGTTCAGAAAGCAAGCTGAGGGCAAGATAAGTTGTAACCAAACCGCCAACCAATAATACCAGCACCTGAATCACATCGGTGTATCCGATTACCTTCATGCCTCCCAGGGTTACAATAATGGAGAACACACTCAATCCTGCAATACTCCACCCAAAAGATATGTCAGAAATAGAGGTGATGGCGAGTGCGCCCAGATAAATAATGGAAGTCAGGTTTACAAAAACATATACCAATAACCAGAATATCGCCATCATGGTACTGACCTGGTCGTTGTAACGCCTTGCCAGAAACTGCGGCATGGTAAAAATCTTATTCTTCAGATAAATCGGAAGAATAAATACGGCAACAATAATCAGGGTGGCAGCTGCCATCCATTCATAAGTAGAGATGGCCAGCCCCAAGGCAAAGCCGGAGCCCGACATGCCGATAAAATGTTCTGCGGAAATATTGGAAGCGATCAAGGATGCGCCAATGGCCCACCAGGTGAGGGAACCTTCGGCCAGAAAAAAATCCTTGGAATCGGCGGTAGCGAATTTCTTTTTATGATAAACGTAATACCCGTAGGCAGAAACGACTATGAAATAAATAAAGAATACAACATAGTCTGCCGACTGTAATTTATGCACGGGTTATTTTTCGGATGATGGAAATAAGGGCCTGCCGGTAAAGATGATCAGAATTTCAATGTTTCCGGCAAATATTTTGCCACCAGATCTTCATAATAAGGCTTCAGCTCTTTCCAATCCGGTACAGTAGGGTTTTTGGAATACAAATCGTAAGGGTTGAATAATTTCACCCATTTCAGCATTTCCCGGTCATGATCATCCAGCAAATAATCGTAAGCGCCTTCCCGGTGCCAGGCATAAAAAGAATGATAGCGAAGCATGTATAATGCGGATTCCGGCAGGGAATCTTTCATCATTTGATAAACATATTCATCGTGGCCCCAGGACATGGTCACGTTCCGCAAACCGCAGTTCGGCGTATATACGCCATATTTTGAATTGAGAATTACATTATCGGTATCGGGATTTTGTGCAAAAAATTCCGGGTAAACAACCTTATCGGAATGCGCGCACCCTACGGGGAAAGTATCGCCTACAACCGCCCACTGCGGTTCTCCAAAAAGGCAAAGCACTTTCCCCATATCATGTATCAATCCGACCATCACCATCCAGTCCGGGTGACCATCCGCACGAATAGCTTCAGCCGTTTGCAGTAAATGCTGGAATTGATCAAGGTCAGTATCCGGATCGGAATCATCCACCAGTTGATTCAGGAACTGGAATGCATCCCATACCGGCATCTGCTTTTTATTGAATGGCAAATAGGTTGCTCTTTTCTCGTTCACAAAATCATAACTCTGGTAAGTATGATTCAGCCGATAGAATTCCTTAACGGTATCTCTTGCCGGTGCTTCGTAATTCCTGTATTCTTCTTTTTGTTTCGTATTGGCCGGAGTATCTGATTCGGGATATCTTTTTAATACATCTTCTTCCCATTCATCCAGGCTGGCGAGTGGGGTGATCTCCATTTGTGATAAAGATTTTGAAAAGGACATGTTCAAGCAGTTTAAGGAGAAAATAAATAGTTTTCATGAGCCCGATCGTTGTTTTTATACGATTGGCGCAACAAACAGCCTCAATTTACGAAATGTTTTCGGGGATCAAACCAACTGGCCTGAAGAAATTGGAAAATGCTTTTTATTAATTGAAAATTAGTTATTTGCAGCGGCTGCTCTGGCGTATAGAATACCCAATATATTCCGGCTGAATGAAGTGCAGGTGTAATGCCTAAATTAGGAGGCAATCCGTTTTTGGGAAATTCTGTATCTTCTACTGCCTGGATATAATAAAAAGAAAGGTTCTGGTTTAAAAAACGGTCTATGATTAATATCGTTAAACGTCTTTGCGGCTTCTCTAATGGGGTTGATCCGAATGATTATTTCAGGAACGAACCGCATATTTACGAACTTATAAGCGAATATACCCGATCACCCCGATTTAAAGATTGCAGACGATACCCAATTCAGACTGCTGAAAGCCGCTTATGGAATTGATTATTCACCTCCGCATGTTCCCTGTGCTTATTTGAAAAAATAATCAGGTAATCCTTTTAATCTTATCTTCAGTATCAGCTAACTACCCGCTCATGCCAATTCTACGTATTGAACATAAAGTCCCCAATTATGCCGGGTGGAAAAAAGCCTTCGACAGCGATCCGATTGACAGGAAAAATTCAGGTGTAAAACACTGCCGCATCTATCGCCCTTCCGATGATCCAAATTATGTAATTATTGATCTGGAATTTGATGATCTGAATGATGCACAAACAGCACTTATTGCATTACAGAAGTTATGGAATAAGGTGGAGGGAACAGTAATGGTCAATCCACAAACCCGAATCCTGAACCTGGTGGAATTAATAGCCTATTAGATGACAACCTAATAGGGAGAATCACATTTTAAAATAATATGCCCTTAAAAGCTAACCTCCTGGAACGTTAGGCTTAAGCACTGTAAAAGAAGTTGAAGCCCATAAAATCGGACAATCCTTTTTCTGATTTAAAGAATAATGTATGTGCATTAATGTATTCACTCCATCTTCAAACTTTTGCCGGATTGGCCAAGGCCAAACGGATCGCCTGAAAACTAAAGGTGAATAAGGCAATGAAAAGGGTGATGATTAACGTGAATATAACCAACCGGCAGCACTGGCAGGCTTAATTATTGATGGATATCAGCCGAGATCCTTGAAACTTCAATAAAATCAGGCTTTCTATCCAAATAAAATTCCCGGAATGAGTGAAGAATAATAACTTTAATGCCCGTCTTTTAAATCATAAAAATGAAAAAAATTATTGTTCCTATTCTCCTCTTTTCTGCCATAGCGGCAAATGCCCAGGAGCACAAACTGGTAAAATTGTGGGAAACTGATCCTGTGGTGGCGGTTCCGGAATCGGTACTTCCGGATTTAGATAAGAACATCCTGTATGTATCGCTGATTGATGGTGGCGGATGGGATGTTGATGGCAAAGGAGGAATTGCTAAACTCGGCACGAATGGCAAAAACTACGACTCTACCTGGGTCACCGGATTGAATGCGCCCAAGGGGTTGGGCAAATATGGCAACAAAATATATGCTGCGGACATTTCAGAAGTAGTTGTTGTGGATATTCCAACCAGAAAAGTGATTAAGAAAATCAGCATAGCAGGAGCCAGCGGCCTGAATGATATAACCGTATCAGACAAAGGAGTCGTATATGTTTCGGATTCTAAAACTTCAAGGATATGGAAAATTAAGAATGATGTACCATCATTATATCTTGAAAATATCAAAGGTGCCAATGGCCTGAAAGCAATTAAAGATGACTTGATCTATGCAGAAGGACCTTCCCTGATGAAAGCGGATGCACGAAAAAAGATTACCAAAATTGCTGAGGTTCCGGAGTCTATAGATGGTATTGAACCCGTCGGAAATGGAGATTTCATTTTAACTGCATGGCCGGGTTATATCTATTATGTTCATGCCAATGGCCGTGTAGGTTCTTTGCTGGATACTCATCTGGAAAAAATGAATACCGCTGATATCGGGTATGATCCGGTTAAGCGAATTTTGTATGTCCCTACTTTTTTTGCTAAAAAAGTGGTTGCCTATAATCTGAAATAAGGCTAAAATGCAATGATGGAAACAGCATTGATTACTAAAGTTTATTTAAAGAGCTAAAAACTATGAAACTTTTCAAATCCTTTTTTCCTTTATTACTGATTGCTTCCATCTGTGCCCTACCATTTATTTTGACTGGCTTTCAACAAAAAGAAGGAAAGGAACCCTGGACGGAAAAACAATTGCTGGCTCCGGAAGATTTGAACATCATACTGAAAAATCCGCAGGAAAAACAACCTATTGTACTAAGCGTTGGGCCTGGTGCAGTGATTAAAGGATCCCTGGATATGGGTCCGGCACATGAAAAAGAAAACTTTCAAAAACTTAGATCGGAACTGGAGAAATTGCCAAAAGACGCAGCTATTGTTATTTATTGCGGTTGCTGCCCCTTCGAACATTGTCCCAATATCCGTCCTGCTTTCGCTTTATTGAATGAACTGAAATTCACCAACCCGCGGCTCCTGAATATTAAGCACAATATTAAAACTGACTGGATAGATAAGGGATACAGGTCAAATAAATAACCAGTTAAAGATATGGAGAGGCACTGCCAGAACGAGTTTTTTCATAAGCTGCACTAAAATAATAGAGAGGAAAGGCTTCTGCCATGCGCATACCCCTTATATTTGTTCTTTAACCAAATCATTAAAAAAAATACATCCATGAACAAAGCTGAATTGATTGCCAAAATAGCGGAAGATGCCGGTATCACTAAAACCCAGGCGGGAGCTACACTGAATTCTTTTACAGAAGCAGTTGCAAAAACGCTTAAAAAAGGGGACAAAGTAACACTCGTAGGATTCGGCACTTTCTCCGTATCTAAACGGGCCGCACGCAATGGTCGTAACCCTCAAACCGGTGCAACGATCAAGATCAAGGCTAAAAAAGTTGCCAAATTTAAAGCTGGCAAAGAATTATCCGCAAGAGTTTAAATGCATTGTCCATTGCATAAAAAGGCTGGATATTCATCCGGCCTTTTTGGCTGATATACAAACCGGGTTTAGCAGAATTATACTGAAGCCGGCATCTAATTCAATTTAATATTATTATGACACATTTGACAGCAGGTGATAAAGCCCCGCCATTTGCGGGCAACGATCAAAATGGGAAAAAGGTATCTCTGTCTGATTATAAAGGCAGGAGGGTCATTATTTATTTTTATCCCCAGGATGATACGCCGACCTGCACGATTGAGGCCTGTAATCTCCGGGATAATTATTCACTGCTTAAAAAACAGGGATTTGTCATCTTGGGAATAAGTCCCGACAATGAAAAAAGTCATAAAAAATTTGCATCCAAATTTGAATTGCCTTTTACTTTAATTGCTGATCCAGAACATATCATCATTGATAAATATGGAGTCTGGGGTGAAAAACAATTATTTGGCCGCGAATATATGGGCGTGATCCGCACTACTTTTCTGGTGGATGAGCATGGAATGATCCGCAAAATATTTGAAAAGCCTAAAAGCAGTTCCCACTCGGAAGAAATCCTTACCACCTGGAAAGAATTGTGATTAAATGGAGAATGGAAAGCATATCCATTCTCCATTTTCCACTGTCAATTGCTCAAATACGCCTCCAGTATTCTCACTACCTCATCTTTTTTAATTTCGGGTGGAACTACCGTTTGCCGATTTTCAAAAACCTGTCTGGCCCAGACAGCCGTTTTATTTTCGGGATTACCTTGAATCCATTGGTCCAATAATCGGACTCCTTCTTCCTTTTTTTTCATTTTTTCCAGGGCCCATGCGGTTACCAGGGTATTTGCAGATAAAAAATTACGCACCGTATTTTCTGTTTTTGGAAGGAAAGTGATTATGCTATTTAAGGCAGGCTGCGACTTGCTTTTATCGCCCATACGAGTGTAACACTGGTAATCCAGCCAGTTTTCCAGTCTTTCATCTATATTTTCCCGATACGGTTTGCCGACCCCCAGATTTACGGGCCATATTCTGGAAGCCTGAATAAATACCAACGCTTTTTTATAATGCCCCTTTTTCATTTCGGCAATAGCCTGCATAAGTTTTGCCTCCTGATACAAACTTCTGCCGTCAATAGCCCCCTCAAAAGGTATGATATCGAGCTTTGTTAAAAC
>JAYVXJ010000194.1:0-2220 GCA_043785285.1 Chitinophagaceae bacterium | reverse complement strand
GCAATTTCCGGAGCGTCAATTTCGGGATGCCATAATTTCTCCCATTCAAAACTATAATAGCCGCTGTAATGATGATGCTGTAGAATATCGATCGCGGTGAATATGGGCACGGTGCCTTTTCCCAATAAAACATATTTTTCTTTTCCATCTTCGATCTGCAGATCTTTTATATGGGTGTGCCGGATGTAAGGATTAAGCTCGGCATAAACTTCTGCAGGATTTTCTTTCGTAACGGACCACATATTGCAGATATCCCAGATCAGGCCAACATGTGCATGGCCGGTTGATTCCATAATGGCTTTCAGGTCTTTTTTGTAAATGACTTCCCCGTGGGATTCGAGTAATACACTCACTTTTGTTCCTTTAGCGTATTCGCCCAATTCCTGTAATCCTTTTGCCATTAGATCCAGTGTCTGCTGCCGGTCTGCAGCTTTGGGAATCTGGTTGGGAAATACCCGGATAAAAGGGCATTCCAGTTTGGACGCGAGGTCGATAAACCGTTTTGCCTCATCCAGGTTTTTGATGCGCTCCTGTCCTTCAGGGAAATGCATGGCAGCAGAGGATCCTAAATCCACAAAGACCAGACCCTGATCTTTCATTTTTCTTAAAGTGTCGGCGATCTGTTGAGCTGTACTAAACTCCGGGACCAGGGTCAGATCCATCTCCCTTAAAATGCCCCGGACTTCAATGCCGGAATATCCATGTTCCGCTGCAAAGGAAATGATTTGGCCGAACCCCCAGTCCGGGCAGCCCAATGTAGAGAAAGATAATTTTAATGACGCATCTTTTTTCCGGGAAAAAATAAAAGGAAGAGGAACCAGGGAAAGGCCCGATAAAAGAAATTTTTTTCTGGAAACGGTTTGCATATCTTTTTTCTTTGATATTGAAGGTATGCCGTTTTTACAAAAAAATGTTCAACTCCCGGAGGATTCACATAGAAGATTTTTAATTCATGGAATAAATAAGGCAGGCGCAGATTAGCTAATAATCCTTATTCAGCCCGAGCCTGTCGAAGTTCTTATTGCAACCATTATAATAGTCAGCTGGAGCAGCTGGCTTTAGCTATTTAAAATATAAAGAGACATTAGTACGTCACCCCGATGAGGGAATGATCTTTTGTTTCCAGCATGGATGAACCCATCAGGTATTCATCAACTTTCCGGGCACATTCCCTTCCTTCACTGATAGCCCAAACAACCAGGGATTGCCCGCGACGCATGTCACCGGCACTGAATATCTTGGCGATATTGGTCTGAAATGCCTTCTCTGTTGCTCTTACATTTCCCCGTTCATCCAGGTCTACTCCCAAATCCTGTAACAACCCTTCATACTGCGGATGTATGAATCCCATGGCCAGTAAAGCCAGTTCACAAGGCATGATTTTTTCAGCACCCGGAACTTCGGCAAACCGCGCTGGTCTTCCGTCTTCTGCCAGTTTCCATTCCAGGTCCACAATCTTTAGTGCAGTCAGGTTTCCCTGATCGTCTCCAATAAATTCTTTTGTGCCCAACGCCCAATGTCTTTCACATCCTTCATCATGGGAAGAAGATGTTTTTAATATCATCGGATACGTTGGCCAGGGCATGAACGGCGTTCTTTCTTTCGGTGGCTGGGGAAGTAATTCAAATTGCGTGATGGATTTTGCGCCATGCCGGTTAGATGTTCCCACACAGTCGCTTCCGGTGTCCCCACCGCCGATCACGATCACATTTTTATTTGTTGCGAATATATCTTCTTCTTTGTTTTCGGTTGCGCTTACCCGTTTGTTTTGCTGTTTTAAAAAGTCCATAGCAAAATGAACGCCTTTTAAATCCCTTCCGGGTATAGGCAAATCGCGGGGAATGGTGGATCCGCCTGCCAGTACGATGGCATGGTATTCCCGCAGCAAATCATTGATGCGCACATCCACGCCTACATTGGCATTGCACCGGAATTCAACACCTTCCTGTTCCAGTATGGCGATTCTTCGGTCGATCACCCATTTTTCCAGTTTGAAATCCGGTATGCCGTACCGCAACAATCCACCTGCTGCATCATCCCTTTCAAAAACAGTTACGGAATGTCCTGCACTGTTGAGTTGTGCAGCTGCCGCCATTCCCGCGGGACCGGAACCAACCACCGCAATTTTTTTACCGGTTCTTACATTCGGTTGCTTTGCTTTTACGAAGCCTTTCTCATAAGCGATCTCTATAATGTGCTTCTCGATTTCTTCGATCGTAA
>JAYVXJ010000193.1:0-2222 GCA_043785285.1 Chitinophagaceae bacterium | reverse complement strand
GTGTAATCACTGGAAAAATTCCCAAGCGTATCCGGGTTCAAAAAAAACAGATTAATATGGGTAAGCTTATCAAAGGGAACCGTGTTCAAATCAGCCGTGATGGCTGCATTCAATGAATAATACCCGATTACCTTAAACTTTGATTTTTTATGGGCTCTCTGGCCGGTAGCGATAAGCAACAGGATGGAAAAAACCGGAAAGAGTAAACAACTTTTTGCTTTCATCATACTAAATTATATGATTTAAAAGATTGCGAACACTTTGCCTCATTAATATATGGAATGGAATCAACCATCCGGTCTAACCCGGTTATTTGGAAACAAAACCCTGTATATACAGACTTTATGTAACCAGGGTACACAACAATGTAACTATAGTGTACAGGTTTGTCGGCCTTAATGGGTAGTTTTAATGCCCGAATTGCTCCATATGAGGTCTGCCAGGATTGCACTTGCTGCTTATATCATTTGTCTTTCCGTTTTTCCGGATTACTCCTTCGCTCAAAACGACCGGCTACATTTACAAATTGCCGGTGACGCCCAACGGGGGTTTTATGTAAATATTTATGACGGAACCCAATTAAGGATCACCCGTACAGAAGAATTCTCCATAAAATTATTCAACCTCGACGGGAGCACGACTGCCAGCATCGGATCCTGGAAAGGAGAAAAATGGTCTGGGAACGACAGTCTGATTACACTCACTAAAAATTCCTATGTAAAAGAGTTCGATGCAAACCTGAACGTAACCGTCCGGTATGAAGTCGTTCATCAGCACATCATCAAAAAGACCATCCGGTTATTCCAGCCTTCCATGCCGGATATGTATTATATATTGGATGAAACAGCCAGACCGGCAGCAGACCCGCTGAAATATACCAGTTTTGAATACGATAGCTTTCCGGGCGGGTTCGTTCACGAAATGTTCCCTGCTGTGGGATGGGTAACCCCGGATCATCAGGTGGTAGGCTTTTTAACCGATGCCGGTTATAAAAACCAGTATTCGCGCACTACCCGTCGTCGATTCAGCGGTCGCGGTGGTGGCTTTGTCGGTATGCGCAAACTCCCTGATCCGGAATTATTTTCAGTTGCTACAGCAGCGGAAAGAAATCAACACGACAATTATATCAGGCAGACCTATGGTGAAATGTACAACCTCGATGCCGGCACAACTACCCTGTTAAAGCTCCCCAACGATTTTCAAAAAGAAGGAAGCACTGACGTTGAAAAAAACGACAGCCTGATTTCCTTAAGCTGCCATCCCGGCGGCAGGGCGGGGATTTCTTTTATCAGTCCGCTGAAGGATCAGCATGTGTATACCATCTCTTTTCTCTGCAAGGGATCTACACCGGTTGCCGTTAAACTTTTCCGCGTAAAAAATGGCCGGCAAACCCTTGAACTGGAAGACGGTTTAAAATACATTGATGCTTTCCCTATCAATGAAAACGAGTGGACCCTTTTCAAAGGAAGTATTCTGGTTCCCTATATTGAAAATGACCCCGTGCAAATGTTTATCGGCACCCAATCCGGAAAAGAATCCACGCTACAGATAAAAAACCTAAAAATAGAAGAACAACAGCCTCAGCGTGAGCCTTACAACACACTCCCATTAGGAAAAGCGATGGAAAAAACCAGCTATGCTTTTGTTGAACCCTGGAAGTCACACAAAGATTTCATGATCTCTGCCCAGGCCAGGTTGGCAGAAGGAAAAGGATTCCAGGGCTCCCTCATGGAAAAAATGTTGTACGCCAATTTCAACATGCTAACCTGGATCACTTCCATTCAGGATTTTACGCCATTCAATGTGCCTAATATGAATTACATGCCGGACATGTACAACCGGGATTGCTTTTTTTCGACTGTCTCCACGTATAATAAGGATTTAAATCTTTCTCTTTGGAAACAATGGGCTAAAACGCAAACCCCCAAAGGGGCCATCGGCACAATCATCACACCGTATATGGGTTCCGTAGAAGCCAAGGATAATGAAGCCAGCATTGAATGGCTGATCTGGGCGATGCTAAATAAACGCCGCTTTGGCGCAACGCTGCCACAGGATAAAATAAAAAAAACCGTTGACTACGTATTAAATGAATTTGATTCTACCGGTGATGGTATCTGCCGCTCGCACTTTCCGCTTTGTCAGGTGGACATCATTGACTTCAATCCGAAAACAGATCGGCTTGCTGTAAATCAGGGCATGCTGGCCATTGTCCTGAGAAC
>JAYVXJ010000192.1:0-21996 GCA_043785285.1 Chitinophagaceae bacterium | reverse complement strand
GAACGGTTCAAACGATTGAGCGAAGGATTAAAAGACGAATATCTCCAAAGCTTTTACCGCCGCTTTATGGAAAGCGAAGCGGGTCACTACCATCTCTTCATTGATCTTGCCGAAACTTACCTGGGAAAGGAGAAAGTCCGCCTACGCTGGGCTGAATGGCTTCGCTACGAAGCAGATGTAATCTCAAAAACGGATGTCCGCGGTGACCGGATTCATTAAATAAGTATTTGAGTAATTTTGTGCAAGAATAATGAGTTATTTCAGGGTTAAGCATATATCGTTTATATAACCGGATTAGGAAAAAATAATTCTCCTTTATCCGGGGAGAAATGAGCCAGCTCCCGGGTAAAATCCAGAAAAGGATATTTTCCTGCCAGTTCCTTTGTTTTTATAAATTGTTCCTTCAGGAACCGCCGATGGGCTTCCGTGTCCGGATGAAGTGCTTTATGCCTGTAGGCGATCTGTATTTTTTTTACTTCCCCGGCGATGGTCTGCGATGAAGGTTCCACATAATGTTGCATGAAATTTTCCAAAACAAACCCCGTCGCCTGGTAATTAGGATGTACCAGATCCTTATCGTAAAACCGGTAATCCCGAAGCACATCGATCACCAGTTCGTAGGCCGGGAAATAATAAATGCGATTAAATTTATTCGCAAGCTGGTGAACAACTTCTATCAATCGTGCTTTACTACGGTTATTCTCGATTACACCATCCCGGATATGCCGTACCGGACTCACCGTAAATATAATTTGTAAAGAAGGATTGAAATGAAACAAACGGTGAAGCATTTGGTCAAGAGCGGAGAGCATCTCATCAATGGGCAAAAGCTTTTTTATAAACCAATCGGCTGGCGCCCTATGACAATTGGCTACCGGAAGCTGTTGTTCTCTCAACGAATAGGAAAAAGCCGACCCCAATGTAATGATCAGCCAGTCCGTATTTTTCAAAAACTTGTAGGCAGTTTGTTGCGACTGGTTGATCCTATCCAGACAACGCTGCTGACTGGTATCTGAAAAGAGACTGTGATGCTGCCAGCTATGCCAGAGTTCATTCAGCAGGAAAAGATCTTTTGCTTCATATTGCTTCCGGTCAATATAGGAAACCAGGCTTCCCACTACACCGAGAGGATCAAAAAGAATTCCATTCGGATTTTGAAGCACCTCAAATTTGATATCCTTCAGTTGGTTTCCGATATGTTCCGTAAAACAGGAACCGGTAAGCAAAATCTGTTGCTGATAACGGATCTTTTCGGGAGGTCCGGCAATCTGTATAGGCAATAAAAAAGATTCCACATTAATGATTTAAAAATATATCCGCCGACAGAGCTAAACTTTTTTGCAAAGCTTTTTCGTTCAACGGCGGAAGTATGTTTTTCTTCCGGAAAAAATCGATCAGCAATAAACTATCCATATTGCCTACCAGTTCGTCAGCAGCCATCGGGCAACCTCCTATTCCATTTAATGCACCGTCAAACCGCCGGCAACCCGCAGAGAAAGCTGCTTCCACTTTATCAATACTATGCTCCCGCCGCGAATGCAGGTGAACCCCCGTTTCAATGAATGGAAACTGATTAATCGTATATGCTGTAAGAGAATGAACCTGTTCCGTTGTTGCCAAACCCACGGTATCTGCAAGGGAAATGATACCCACCTTCATTTCAACCAACTTACAAATCCAATCCTGAACCAGCAATTCCGACCAGGGATCCTGATATGGATTACCGAAAGCCATGGACACGTAAATTACCAGTCGTTTCGAATTTGCAACACAGAGTTCCTGTATTTCCTGAACGGTTTGTACTGATTTTTCGATTGAACTACGGGCATTGCGTTGCTGAAAAGTTTCTGAAACAGAAAAAGGAAATCCGATATCGCTTATTTCCGGATAGGAACAGGCTTCGCGTGCACCCCGCGTATTCGCAATAATAGCCAGCAATTTTGTTTTAGACGTATTTCTCTCCAATTGACCAAGAACTTCTTTGGTATCCGCCATCTGCGGAATGGCTTTTAGTGAAACAAAGCTTCCGAAATCCAGGCTGTCGAATCCAACCTGCAGCAGGGCATTCAGATATTCAATTTTTTTTGACGTAGGAATAAAGCTCCCCCAACCCTGCATCGCATCGCGCGGGCACTCTATTATTTTGATTTTATTTGCAGAAGCCATCTCCGTCATTTAAAAATAATCTGATTTCCAATTTAAACCCCGCCCCTGCTAACGCTTCCTGCCGTAAGGGAATTAAGCAGTAAGCATAACGCGCTCTCCCATCAATTATCAACCATCAACCTTTTCTTCATAGCCTCATACAAAATAATTCCCGCAGCTACAGAAACATTGAAAGAATCAAAATCCCCGGCCATCGGTATCGTAAAATGTTCATCTGCTGCTTTCCGGAGATATGGCTGCAGTCCCTTATCCTCACTGCCCATCATGACACAGGAAGGTTCTTTCATATTCAGCTCATAGACTTTTTTATCTGCCTGCATGCTGCTGGCATACACTTTAATTCCATTCAGATGAAGGGTATCTACTGCTTTTAATAAACTGCTCACCCGGCAGATATGGATTTTCTCCAGTGCTCCGGCAGAAGATTTAAGGGCTTCTTCATTTAAAGCAGCAATCCCTTTATCCGGTATCAGCATCACCTGGGCGCCGCAACAAACAGCACTCCGCGCAATGGCTCCGATATTTCGCACATCGGTGATCCCATCCAGTAAAATAAATAAGGGCAACAACCCCTGAGATACAACATGATCAATCGCCTCTTGCAAATCTATATATTGAAAGAGCGAAGCTAAAGCAAGCACACCCTGGTGATTGGCACGGGTTAATGAAAATAATTTTTCCTGAGGCACCTGCTGAATGGGAATGCCACGCTTCTCCGCCAGCCTCCGGATCTCACCGATAGATTCACCACTTACATTCCGCAGGAAAAGGATTTTATCAATCCCTCTGCCGGATTGAATGGCTTCGATCAATGGCTGACGACCGATGATTAATGAAGAAGGTTTCAAACATTTATTTTTTTAATTTACCCTGAAACAACATTAGCTGAACCTGCTGAATGGCAGCGACCGATATCGAATCGGTGATGGCGCCGGATTCCAGCATGCTGACCGCTTCACCAAAGGGAATTTTTTTAACCGTTAACGATTCTGTTTCTTCCGGCATGGCGGACTGTTGCTCAAGCTTCCTCGCCAGATAAATAATAGCCAGTTCATCCGAAACCGAATTGGAGAGATGCATGATCAGCAGTCTGCTCCAGTCCGTCGCAACCAATCCCGTTTCTTCCTTTAATTCCCGTTTGGCCGCTGCCAGCGGATCTTCCTTCATTTCACTTCCGCCTTCCGGAATTTCCCAGCTGTATTGATCCAAAACAAACCGGTATTGGCCCACCAGGTATACATTGAATTCCTCATCCAATGGAATTACACCAATAGCAATGCCCTTAAAATGAACCTTTCCGTAAATACCTTTCCCTCCGGAAGGATTCAATACCTGGAATTCCGTCACATTGATCCATGGATTTTCGTATACTATATGATGATCGAGGATTTTCCAGGGATTCTGGTGATTGCTCATGATCGAAAATACTAATTATAATGGCTGCACTGCTTAAACAAAAACAGGGTCAACCTATGAGGCCAACCCTGCTCAGTACCATATTCCGGATTTATTTAATCTTAAATGCCTGCTTAACCTTCGTTACATAATCCAGTTTTTCCCAGGTAAACAGCTCCACTTTTTTCTTAATGGTTTTACCATCGGGAGAAACAAACGTTTTTTCAACGATTTCGGGTTTACGACCCATATGTCCATAGGCTGCTGTTTCGCTGTATATCGGATTACGCAATTTCAACCGTTGCTCAATAAAATAAGGGCGCATATCAAAAAGCTTCTGCACGATTTTCCCAATCTCTCCATCCGTCATATCCACCTTGGCCGTACCGTAGGTGTCCACATGAATAGAGGTTGGCTGAGCTACACCGATCGCATAGGAAACCTGCACCAGCACTTCTTCAGCCACGCCTGCAGCGACCAGGTTTTTAGCAATATGTCTCGTTGCATAAGCCGCACTGCGGTCTACTTTGGATGGATCTTTTCCGCTGAACGCACCGCCGCCATGCGCTCCTTTTCCTCCGTAAGTATCCACGATGATCTTACGGCCCGTGAGCCCGGTATCACCGTGTGGGCCACCAATCACAAATTTACCGGTGGGATTGATATGGTACTTAATCTTGTCGTTAAAGAAATGGGCATATTTTTTATACTTTGATTTTACACGGGGAATAAGAATTCCGATAATATCCTTACTGATTTTCCCCCGCATCCGTGCTTCCGTATCAAAATCATCATGCTGGGTGGAAATAACGATAGCATCGATCCTTACCGGATTGTTGTTGTCGTCGTATTCAAGGGTAACCTGACTCTTGGCATCAGGCCGCAGGTATTTGATTTGTTTATCTTCCCTTCTTAAAGCAGCCAGTTCGATCAGCAGCGCGTGGGCCAGATCAAGGGCAAGCGGCATATAATTTTCCGTTTCATGACTTGCATAGCCGAACATCATTCCCTGATCACCTGCACCCTGATCCTCTTTTTTGGTTCGGTCGACGCCCTGGTTAATATCGGAGGATTGCTCATGAATGGCAGAAAAAATGCCGCAGGAATTGGCCTCAAACATATATTCACTCTTCGTATAACCGATTTTACGGATTACGGAACGCGCAATCTCCTGCACATCCAGATATGCCTTGGATTTCACCTCACCGGCAAGCACTACCTGTCCGGTGGTTACCAGGGTTTCACAAGCTACTTTGGATTGTGGGTCGAAAGCCAGAAAATGATCAATCAGGGCATCTGAAATCTGGTCAGCCACTTTATCAGGGTGACCTTCGGAAACACTTTCGGAAGTGAATAAATAAGGCATGTTTAGCTTTTTGAAGTTGGACTTACGGAAATAAAAAACCACTAATTACGCAAGTAATTAATGGATGGCGGTGCCAGGATAATAGATGAACCATTATTATTTGTCAAGCGCAAAGAACTTATTGAGAAAGGTCTGTATATAATTGCAGATAATCGGTCAGATCAGACTCAGCATTGAAAGGGAGCACTTTTTTACCTCTTACTTTACTGAACTCGTCAACCAGTTTTTTATCTATTTTCTCAGCGCCGAAGGTGATGGCATCTGCAAACAGGGCACCCCCACGGAAAAGCGCGGCATTAGTGGCATCGTTAAAGGGTTCCAGATCCTTTTCCTTTATCGATGCATGGATATTAGCTATTTTGGTAAAATCAGCGCCCAGTTTTTCTTTGAACGTATTCTGTCCGATGGTATATACCACTTTACTATGCGCAAAAACCGGTTCTTTCTTATAAACCGTTTTGAGATAGAAGGGAATCAGGCTCGTCATCCAGCCGCTACAATGAATAATATCGGGAGGCCAGCCAAATTTTTTAACCGTTTCCAGGGCGCCCTTGCAAAAGAAAACTGTACGTAATCCATTGTCATCAAACCACTTTTCCTTTTCATCATGAAATATGAACTTGCGTTTGAATAGGTCCTCATTCTCCAGAAAATAAACCTGTAAACGGGCATTCGGGAGGGAAGCTACTTTGATCTGCAGTGGATAATCGTCGTTATCAACCGAAACATTGATCCCTGAAAGGCGGACAACTTCGTGCAAACGATGCCTTCTTTCATTGATCACCCCAAAGCGGGGCATAATACAACGCACTTCAAAACCATTGTCGTTTGATTTTATCGCTAACTTATTGACGGTTTCAGCAAATTCTGTAAGCTCCAGATAAGGAGACATTTCATTGGCAATAAATAAAATTCTTTTCTTTGCAACCATTAGGAAGGAAATTGGTGAACAGGAGAGTACATTAAAATCAGTTTGCAAAGGTAAGGTTTATTCCCTAAATAGGCTTCCGGACTGACTCCGCAAACATAAAACCCTGAAAATGATCCTTTTTAAGAAATCATCCGACCTGAATACCTACCTGGAAAACAGCCTGAAACAGAGCCTGGAGATCGGGTTCGTGCCCACCATGGGCGCCCTGCATTACGGACACCTCAGTCTGATAGCGGCTTCTAAGGCCGTAGCGGGACTAACTGTCTGCAGTATTTTTGTGAATCCCTACCAGTTTAATGATCCGAAAGACTTTGAGAAATACCCTATTACTACGGAAAAGGATATTCAATTATTGGAAAAAGCAGGAACCGATATCCTCTTTCTGCCTTCTGTAGAAGAAATCTATCCCGCAGGCGGTTCCATGGAAAAATATGAGCTGGGATACCTGGAAACCATTCTTGAAGGGCGATATCGTCCAGGCCATTACCAGGGCGTATGCCAGGTGATGAGCCGGCTTTTAACTATAGTGAACCCCGATCATCTTTTCATGGGCCAAAAAGATTTTCAGCAATGCGCGGTGGTAAAGCTTTTAATTGAACTCGGTAAGCTTCTGTTGAAATTCCATACTGTACCCACCGTAAGGGAATCAGACGGACTCGCCATGAGCAGCCGGAACAGCAGGCTCAGTCCGGAACAGCGGATACATGCGGTGGCTATCTCAGAAGCTCTTCGATTTATCCATGATCAGTTGAAGGCTGGCGATCCTTCTCCCATACTACAGATGGCACAACAAAAGTTGGAAGCAGCAGGATTTAAAACGGATTATATCGCCATCGCCAAAACGCGGGATCTAAAACCCATCCATTCATGGAACACCAGAGAAAAAGCCGTTGCCCTGATTGCCGCATTTCAGGGAGAAGTGCGGCTGATTGACAATATGCTGCTCAATTGATTACTTTTGCAGGCTAAATATTCAGGGCGACAATGGAAATAGAAATTTTGAAATCAAAGGTTCACCGGATAGTAATTACGGAGGCAAATTTAAATTACGTTGGCAGCTTAACCCTCGATGAGGATCTCATGGATGCCGCCAACATGATCCTCAATGAAAAAGTTCAGGTGGTGAATGTGAATACCGGTGCCAGGATCGAAACCTACCTCCTTAAAGGAAAAAGGGGTTCGGGTATTTGTTGTCTAAACGGTCCCGCTGCCCGCAGCGGAGCAGTAGGTGATATTGTTATAGTCATCTCCTATGCCACTATGGATTTTGAAGCAGCCAAAAAATTCGACCCCTGGCTTGTATTTCCTAAGGATGGAAATAAGATTTAGTCTCGCTTTCATTTGACAATGAACGGCTTGCATCTTGACAAATCCCTTTAAAATCGTATCTTACCAGCCTTTATGAAGAAGGCGTTTTTAGCGACTCTCCAATATATTTTGTTTGCAGCACTGGCGATATTTTTCGTTTGGTTAAGCATTCGCGGACTTGACCATGATAAGTGGGAGCAGCTAAAAAAAGCAATGGACCGGGCTCACTACTGGCTGCTGGTTCCCGTATTGTGTTTACTGCTCTTAAGCCACTGGATCCGCGCACTTCGCTGGCGCCAGCTGATGGAACCCATGGGCTACCACCCTTCCCGGTTGAATACTTTCTTTGCCGTGATGATCGGATATTTTGTAAACCTCGGCGCTCCGCGCCTTGGTGAAGTGGTCAAGTGCACCATCCTTGCCCGTTATGAAAAAGTGCCTGCACAAAAGCTGGTGGGCACCATCGTTGCAGAAAGAGCGTTTGATGTTATTTGTCTGCTTCTTGTATTCGGACTCACTTTTGTTTTCCAATTCGATATCATCACTTCACTCGTACATAGTTATATCTATCCGCTCTTCCAGAACAAGAACGGTCAACCGGCTTACCATAAGATCATTATCCTGGTGGGCGCCGTGGTTATATTTTTTATTCTTTTGAAAATTATCTTCAGCCGGTTTGGGCATATCAACCTGGTTCAAAAATTTAAAGACATCCTTACCGGCGTTTGGCACGGACTGATCAGCGTCCGTGCACTGAAAAATAAACCCTTGTTTTTTGTTTATACCATCTCCATCTGGTTCCTTTACCTGCTCAGTACCTGGTGCGGATTTTTCGCCATCGATGAAACCAGCAGGCTCACACTCGCAGATGCACTAACCGTACTTGCCATGGGAAGTGTAGGTATGATCCTTTCGCCCGGTGGTATCGGCGCTTATGCCCTATTGGTTATGGAAACCGTAGCTTTATATAATATCCCAAAAGAGCCATACGGACAAGCCCTTGGCTGGCTGCTCTGGTTTGGACAGTTTCTCAGTTTTGTTCTTTTTGGCGTGATCAGTTTTATTTTACTACCCCGCGTGAACCGCGTGAATAAAAAACCGGATGAAACACCCGCAGGTTATTCAGCATAAGATTTTTTCTTCCCGCGATATCGTATTCCAGCGTAACCGCTGGAAACTACTCAGCAAAACCATTTCATTTACCAATGGATGTTTCGACATCCTGCATCCCGGCCATATTGCTTCTTTGTCCGGGGCCGCCAAAGAAGCAGATTTTCTGGTGGTGGGTTTGAATTCGGATGCTTCCGCACGACGATTAAAAGGGGAAGGCCGGCCTGTGATGGACGAACAATCCCGCGCCCTCATGCTGGCAGCCCTGCTCATGGTTGATGCCGTAGTGATTTTCGAAGAAGATACACCGCTCGAATTAATCGATCTGGTAAACCCCGACGTGTTGGTAAAAGGTGGCGACTATACCATGGATCAGATCGTAGGTGCCAAAGAAGTTCAGGCTGCAGGAGGTCGCGTAGTGATCAACCCCATCCTGAAAGGATTTTCCACTACCGGATTAATCGGTAAGATCCGGAGTTTGTAGTATTTTTTTACTCATTCAACCTGGCCTCTTCCAGATCCGGTTCCTATTCCCGGTTATTGAGGAGTTCATCAGAATATAACTTTTCATCCCGCATTTTTTGTAACGCTTCCCTTCTCACCGCAACAAGTTCAATTAACATCCGCCTGTATTTAGGTAAAAAACCGGATGCGGTCCGATTAAAAATCACTTTATCAATAACATGGACCGGTTTATTGACTATATGAATGAGCGGAACAAGCGTAGAGTTGGCATTACCGATCAATCCGGAAATTTTGATCATCCGGGAGAATTCAATTAAAAAATGGTTGAACAATGTGCGTATTCAAAAAAACAAGCTGATGAAATAGATAATAACCGATTTAATCGTAAAATTATCCCCTGTACATTCTTTCTACTTCCTGCACGATCACTTCAATTTCCCGGTCATCTCCCCGTTCATCATAAGGTTGTTTGAGGCTGCTTCCGAAGAAGAAAGCAACGGTCTGCCAGAAGCGGGCAGTAAATCCTCCCCTGTATTCTTTGATGATGTCGTAACAATTGTTACCGGTCTGCCGGTTGATGAGTTTCATCAATACCTTTCCCTGGTAAACAGAAAGATTTTCCATCGGATCAGTAAATTCCTTTTTCAGTTCTTTCTCCCGGGATTTGATATATACTTTTTTCTGCTCTCCTGTCTGCATTTTTGCCAGCTGGCCATTCATCTCATTCAAAATAATCCCGGCTTTCCTGGCGAAGGGATAGGTAACATATACAGCATTTCTCAACCGGGTCATGGCCTCCCACCGCTGCCGCTGGGATCTTGTCATGGCGCGGTTTACATTAACCAACTCAAGTGTGCTTGCCGGAATCGTGTCCCCATCATATACAACAATCATACTGTAAATAGTATCATTCTTGCCAAACCTGTTAACAGGCGGTGATTGAGCAGGTGCTGATTTTTGAGATGAAGCAGGTGACTGCTGCGCAGAAACGGGCTGCACCGTGATCAGCAGGATGAACGTAATAAGGATGGGTAAATATATCAGACAACGCGCCCGCATAGTGCCTCTAAAGTTAGCTAATATTAAGGGATCACACAACCGGCCGGCGTTCTGGTCTTAATTGCTGTTTCCGCCGGTACAGCAGGCTGATCCCAAATCCGGAAACCATTACCAGAATCCCTATCCAGACCAGATTGATCTGTGGAAAGGCATATACCTTCAGCGAAACAAAGGGTACCATGTCACTCGATTCCTTAACCCGCAGTTCGATCTTCCGGTTACTCATAACCGACCCCAGCTCCACTGCCAGGTTCTGGGCAAAAACCGTGTCGGCCACCCGGTGGATCATATTGTCTTTCACATACAACAAAGGTTCAATCGTATAGTGCAAACTATCCCGGCTGATCACGCGTATTTTGGCCAGTAAGGCCGTATCTGACGTGGTAAACTGGTATTTGTCTGTGTTTGGATTAACATAAACGGTATCCAGTATCATCATCCCTTTAGAATAATATACAGTATCGTGCAGGGATACCGGATGAGATACGAATCCACTGGTATCTTTCTGCTTATCGAGGATATTTGCATAACTGATATACGTAAATATATCGCGATCCAGGTAATGGCGTTTATCCGGATTGTTGGAATAGTTCTCCACCCCCTTGGTGTTCTTAATGAGGTTGGGCCAGAGGTCGAACGATTCCCCGGTCTTCTTGTTTTGAAAATTAATCTGGAAAAAAATAATATTGCCCGCTTTATTTATCGAATCATTGCTGAGATAGGTAGCATAATATTTCCCCATATCCGTCTTTACATTCTTAAGCAGGGTAATATTCTCAAGCGGATTTTCTTTCGTCTTCGGATCGAAAGGCAAATTAATTCCGGTAGTATTATAAGAAAGTACTTCTTTTTTGGATGAAGAGATCAGGATACCCACGAGCAATAAACCAAATCCGGCGTGTGCAACCGATGCACCGGCTGCTTTGAATTTTCGGTTCATGCCGGTAAAAATATATCCGGCATTCGCAACAAGGGAATAGACTCCGGCAAACAAGGCAAGATGGATGGCGGCCAGGTAACCGGTACCATATTCCGTGTAGTGAATTCCTCCAAATACGCTGATACAAATTGAAATAACTAAGGCAATACCGATGGCGGGCCATATTTTCTTCCAGACAAAATCTTTTGGCGTGTTTTTATATTTCAGGTATTGCACCGTAGCGGTAAGCACACCTAAAATGATGGCAATGAAAATTTCAATCCGGTTATAAGAAAATTTGGGATCCTCTCCGGTCGTCCAATGGGTACCGAATAATGAATTGATCACCGGAAGGGATGTGGCTACACATATAAATATGGCGGATAAAAAGATAACGAGTGAACCGATGAACATCCAGAATTCGCGCGACCAGGTATTTTCTTCTTTTTTGATATGAGGGATCTTACGGTAGTTGATGAAATAAAGAATGATGGCCGGGAAAAAGAAGACCGCGATAAAAAGAAGCAGTTGCAGATCCATGCCGGAACCAACAAAGGCATGCACAGAAGTATCTCCCAATATTCCACTTCGGGTAAGGAAGGTAGAATACAGCACCAGCACAAATCCCAGGATCAGAAAAAGATAAGTGGCCCGAAGGGAATGCCCCGTTGCGTTGTAAACCACCTGGGTATGCAGCCCGGCCAGCAATACCAGCCAGGGAACCAGCGATGCATTTTCTACCGGATCCCAGGCCCAGTATCCGCCAAATGTCAGCGATTCATAAGCCCATGCTGCTCCCATCATAATTCCGGTAATTAAGAGACCAGAGGAAAACAGGGTCCAGGGCAGCGCCATTTTGGTCCAGCCCCCGTATTGTTTTTTCCAAAGTCCCGCAACAGCAAAGGAAAAAGGAACTATGGTTGACGCAAATCCCAGGAACAGGATCGGCGGATGGATGACCATCCAGTAATTCTGCAGCAGGGCATTCAGACTTTGCCCGTCCTGCATTTGCGGAATGGATAAATAATCTGCCCGTTGAAAGATCGGGGCTTCCTGGAATAATTGCCGGACAAGCATAAAAGGACTATGTCCGATCTGATGCCCGAAAACATAAACGCCCAGGATCATCGTGGCCAGGCAAAACTGTGCAAAACTGATGACTGTAAGTACGGGTGCTTCCCACTGCCGCGCATTGAACATTAATATAATCCCGAGTACGCCATGCCACATCATCCACAATAAAAAACTGCCTTCCTGCGCCTCCCAAATACAGGCCAGCAGATATTTGGGATCCAGTTTTTTTCCGGAATGTTCCCAGGCAAAATTGTATTCGAAATAATGTTGCTTTACAATATAAAAGATGGTCGCGAAAATAATAAAAATGGAAATGGTATTAATGAAGAAGGCCAGTCTCGCCATCTTTTTCCATACCTCCTGGTCTTCCAGGCTTTTCGCATTAGCAGATTTAAAATAAGAGAGGGTAGCAACGAAAGAAGCGGCGAAAGAAAGCACTACAAAAAACTGGCCCAGCTTCCCGGGCATCAGGTGTTCACCAACATACTCCATGATACACTATTGATTTTGACTGAGATTCTTTTTAGCAGTCTCCGGATCATCTTTGTATTTGGATGGACACTTAATCAGAATTCCGTCTTTTTGTGCAATTTCAAACACATCCCCATTCATTTTACCTTTAAGAACTATCCGTTCTGCTTTCTCCATATCATATGGTTTCCCATAATGATAAACGACTTTGGCGCGGTTGCCCAGGGTATCCTGAATGTGAAAGCTGAGGTAGTTGGGATCTTTTACCGGGTTGTACTCAATGGGCTGGCTATTATCGAGTTTTGCAATGATGGTTACACTTTTCCCCTCTTTCTGGCGGGCGGAAGCGATGGTTTCGTAGGTGGAGAGATTTCCCATAAAACTAACCAGGAGGCCAATGGCTATGGCAATAAAGACGAGGAGGATGATGTGGAGGCGCTTCATGAGCAGCAAAGTTACCCGAAAAACACATTCGAGGTATAATTTTATGACCTTTTTGGCAGGAAACATAATCTTTTGCCCTTACCACATACTGCATTAACTTTGCCAGCCGTTTTAAAGAAAAGATACAGAGCCGAAAACAAATGACAGACCTATCCCACTTCGATTCGAATATCGCAAGTAATCCAAAGAATACCATCTTTGGTCTACCTTTTACAGAAGAAGATGCCCGGCTTATTATTCTGCCAGTACCCTGGGAGGTAACCGTGAGCTACGGTTCCGGCACATCCCGCTGCGGGGAACATATTTTTAATGCCAGTATGCAGGTGGATCTATTCGACCTCGAAAGTGACAATGCCTGGAAACAGGGTATCTACATGCGTCATCCTGACCGGAAGATCCTGATGAAGAGTGATTACCTCCGTAAAGAAGCCGAACTCTATATCAATTATATTTCCAAGGGTGAACAGGTGGAGAAGAATAATTTCATGTGTAAGTCGCTCAAGGAAATCAATGAAGGTAGCGCGAACCTGAATAAATGGGTTTATGAGCAAACCGCTAACCTGTTGCAACAGGATAAACTGGTGGTGTTGCTGGGTGGAGATCACAGCGTTCCGCTTGGATACCTGAAAGCCATAGCTGAGAAGTATGGAGATTTTGGCGTATTGCAGATTGACGCGCATTGCGACCTTCGGAAATCATACGAAAATTTCGACCACAGTCATGCCAGTATCATGTACAATGCGCTTACTGATATTCCGCAGATCACCAGACTTATCCAGGTGGGCGTAAGGGATTACAGTGAAGAAGAATGGAACTATATCTGCAACAGCCAGCACCGCGTAATCACTTATTATGATAAAGAGATCAAGGAAAGATTATATGAAGGCCATACCTGGCAGTCCATTGTAGACGAAATTGTTCAGCAACTGCCTTCCTGCGTTTACCTTTCTTTCGACATTGATGGCCTCGATTCAAAATTATGCCCGCATACCGGAACGCCAGTCAATGGCGGGTTTGAAGTGGCGCAAATCCTTTATCTCGTTAAAAAAATCATAGAAAGCGGCCGCCGGTTCATCGGATTTGACCTGGATGAAATTGCCGTGGGTGAAAACAATTGGGACGCGAATGTAGGCGCGCGCATCCTCTGGAAGCTTTGCAATATGCTGATGGCTTCCAATCCTTTGCCGGTAACGCCTAAAGTAGCTGAATGCGCTACGACTATGTAGTTACACTGAAGCGGGAAAATGCGCGGCGGACTGACCTCGCCAGCTTTTTCCTGCTTCTTTTTTCCATTCTGGCATTCAGCTTTGTACAGATCCGTTCACTTCAATTCAGTTATTTCTTAAGTTTCGCAGCACTTATCCTGCTCGCCGGCATTTTGATTAATATGTCCGCTTCGCGAAAAGGAAAGGAAATGCAATTCAGAAACTGGTTGCTGGCAGCCGGCATTTTTTGGATTGGCATGCCTTTTTTTCAATGGATGATCCTTGTATTTATTTTTTTTGCCGTGATGGAAAGTCAGGCGAAATACCCGCTAGAGATCGGATTTAACCCCGATCAGATCGTTCTTAACACGTTCATCAAAAAAAAGTTTTCCTGGAACTCCCTGGATACCGTGATTTTGAAGGATGGGATCCTGACACTGGATTTCAGAAATAATAAATTACTGCAGAAGGAAGTTTTGGATGATGATGAACCCGATGCTGATGAAGATGAATTCAATGACTACTGCCGCGAGAAAATAGTAAATTTGCCCCGATGATTTCTCCTTTCCTGCTTTATTCAGATGGCCATGGAAACATCTTTGAAGATGTTTCTCTCTACGCAACCGGTCGCAGTGGCTGGGATGCTGTGCCCGTGGATGAAGGGGACTGGATCCTGCTTCCCGAAGGCGGATCCCTGTATGAACTTCCCGGTCGCCGGGGTATCGGCATAGATGTAAACACCGGAGAGATGTGCATTTGCAAAAAAGGCTGGGCTGTTGCTGCCTTTATCCCTCCGGCGCATACCGGTTTATACCTGGCTGCCTATGAAACCACAATAGATGCACCTACCCTGCCGCTGTTTTGTTATACGGCAGCCGGCTGGTATCAGGACCAGTTCTATGTTCCGGCCGTACGTATTGAGCAGGACATACGCCAGGAATCCTTGGGTTACCATGAAAAAAATATTGAAACTGGGGCTGAATACTTGCTGAAATCCTATCCGCATAACCGGCTCGTAAAACACCTGATGGAGAATTGCTGCATGACCTATCATTGTCCTGCTGCGCGCAATTTTTCCCTGGGCCGCTGGGAATGCCCGGTACCTGTATCTCCGGCCTGCAATGCCAACTGCATCGGCTGTATTTCCTTCCAGCCGCAGGAAGAAACCATTCCTTCCACGCAGGACCGGCTTACCTTCAGACCCACAGCAGAAGAAATCGTGGAATTTACAGTTCCCCATTTACAAACAGCCCCTTATCCCATCGTTAGTTTTGGCCAGGGTTGTGAAGGTGAGCCGCTGCTCATGTGGGAAACCATTCGCGAAGCCATCATTGAAATACGAAAGCATACGAACCGGGGAAGCATCAACATCAACACGAATGGATCGAAGCCGGCATCCGTTAAAGCTTTGAGCGAAGCCGGATTGAATTCAATAAGAGTAAGTATGAACTCTGCACGCAAGCACATTTACGAAGCCTATTACCGGCCGAATAATTATGTGTTTGAAGACATCGCGGAAAGTCTGCGTGTGATGCGGCGTTCCGGCGGATGGGCATCTATCAATTACTTTGTATTTCCCGGGATGACGGATAGCATGGAAGAATATGAGGCACTGAGAAAACTCATTCAAACCACGGATCTGACCATGATCCAGTGGAGGAATTTTAATATTGACCCCGACTGGTACCTGGGAAAGATCGGTAGTACGGAAACAGGGGAAGCCATGGGCGTCAGGAATCTCATGGATTTATTGAGAGCAGAATTCCCGCTGTTAAAATTTGGTTATTTCAATCCGCCCATGGAACGCATCCGCGGTAATTTTGAAAAAGATTTTGCATCTTGATGGTGAAAATCTGAGTAGGGTGGCATCAGGATCTGCTGCATATGCACACCGGAATATCTGCCACCGGTCTTCTGTGAATTCACAAAGGTTTGAACTAACTTCGTACGGTGATTCAACACGACCCAAATCAGGAATTTGAAGCCCGGAAAAACCGGATGGCTTCCTTATACACTTTCCTCATTACCGGAAGTCTTTTTCTTTTGTTTTTCCTGGTATCATGGACCCTGCCTTTTAATCCGCCTCAACCGGCGGAAGAAGGCCTGGAAGTAAATCTGGGTAACAGTGATCAGGGCCTTGGTACCAACCAACCCTTCCTGCCCGGCGATCCTTCTTCAACGGATCAGCAAAAATATACACCGCCGAAAGCGGTTGCTGCAGAAAAGGAAGCTTTGAAAAGTGTAGAGACCGACGATCAGAATCCCGATCCGGATGTTCCTGCAGTAAAACAACCTCCCGTTACCAAGCCGGACGCAACAAAAATCCCGGAAAAAGACCTGGCTGTAAAAACGCCCCGGAAAGCAAAGGAGACTGCACCCAACCCTACGCCTGCACCCCCAAAACCGAAAGCGGTATTTAATGGTGTAAAGGGAAATGGTAATGGCGGGAATGATGCGGATCATTATAAATCCGGCGGCAATCAGGGTATTGCAGGCGGCAAGGGAGATCAGGGACAACCCGGCGGAGATCCGAATTCAACCAATTATAAAGGAGGCGGAAATGGCTCCGGCGTAGCTATTTTACGGGGATTGCCGGGAAGATCCTGGCGTAGCCTTCCCTCTTTTACGGATGAATTCAATGAAAATGCAAAAGTTGCTGTTGATATACATGTAGATGCCAGTGGAAATGTAGTTAGTGCCGATTATCAGCCTCGCGGTTCTACAACTGCAGACGCTTCCATGAAAGCCATCGCCATACGCAAAGCACGTCAAATCAAATTCAATACCGTCTCAGATGAGTCTGTGGGCACGTTAGTTTTTAATTTCAAGCTCAAAAATTAAAGTTGATGGTTGACCATCAACCCTTTCCTACCATCCAATCCCATAATCTTCTCCGAAATTACTACTGCCACCCCAGAAACTATTGTGTTTCCAATCATAATAAATAGCATTAATCGGACCGCTCGTACGGTCAGCGAAAGTCATTTTATATCCAAGCTCTTTCAACTCGTTGCGGATCCAGTACGGCGTATTGCTGTTCAGCCAAATGCTGCCCGGATGGGGCATTCGGTCTTCCAGTTTTTCGCCACCCAGGGAAAGCCATAACTGATCGGTATTGAAATTGGCGGCTTCCGTAGCTTCCTGAACCGTCATTCCAAACTCCACGACGTCCAGAAAAAACTGAAGCAGGTTCTGATCCTGGGTATCTCCTCCCTGAACGGCAAAAGAGAGAAATGGTTTTCCATCTTTCATGGCGAGAGATGGCGTTAAAGTAACCCGTGGTTTTTTATAAGGCTCCAGTACATTAAAGGGATCGATGGTTGAATCCAGTACAAAACTTTGCATACGCTGACTCATACCCACACCGGTATTGCCTGCAATACATGCAGGAACCCATCCACCACTGGGGGTGACGGAAACTACCCAGCCCTCTTCATCACAGGCTTCGATGGAGGTGGTGCCGCGCCAGAGCCTGTCTGTGTAAAGTGTTTTGTCTTTTGCGCTGAATGCGGAAGGTTCATCGTTGATGGTTGATGGTTGATGGTTGATGGGAAAACGATGAGTGCTGGAGGTGGAATGCGATACGTTGTTTGGCCAGGTCTGACCAAAGCGCTGTTTTAATACCTGGCTATACGGATTTGTTTTCCCTTCGAAGGGATAGGGATCACCAGGTGCAATTGCGGGATCATTTTGATTATATTGAATACGCTTAGCTCTTTCTTTTGCATATTCCTTACTCAACAAACCCTTCATGGGTTCTTCAGGAGAAAAATAAGGATCACCATAATAAAAATCCCGGTCAGCAAATGCCAGGTTCATAGTCTGATAAAGCGTATGGATATAGCGCACGCTATTATAGCCCATATCTTTCAGGTTAAAATTCTCCAGTATATTCAGGCTTTGCAGCAGGGCAGGACCCTGACTCCATTGCTGAAGTTTATATACGACAATGCCTTTATAATTCACGTGCAAGGGCTCTTCTTCGAGTGGCTTCCAGCGGGCCAGATCTTCCATAGTGATCAATCCGCCCTGTTCCTGACAACCGCGCACAAATTCCCTGGCAATATCTCCGGTATAGAATCTGTTGTATGCCGCATAGATGGCTTCTTTGCGCGATTTCTTTTTCTTCAATGCATCCTGTTCCGCTGCCACCATTTTGGTCAGCGTGGCCAGCAGGTCTTTCTGAACAAAGAGCTCACCGGGATCCGGGGCTTCTCTTTTTTCACCGGGATGGGTAATAAAGACTTTGCTGCTATAAGGCCATTCCTTTATTCTTTTCAGATTGCCTTCTATCATGTTGGCTGTTTGCGCTTCCATCGGATATCCTGTGGCCAGTTGCATGGCAGGCGCCAGCACTTCTTTCAGGCTCATTGTTCCATATTCGGCTAACAGGTAACAAAGTCCCCCGGGTGTTCCCGGAGTTACCGCGGCCAGTGGTCCGTATTCCGGGGGAAAATAATAGCCCTTGCTATTATAATAAGCTGCGGTAGCGGCTCCCGGAGCAAAGCCCAGTGCGTCCAGGGAAATCACTTTTTTTGTTTTGGGATTATAGAGGATGGCCTGCGTTTCTCCTCCCCAGCTCAACACATCCCACATGGTGCACACGGAAGCCAGCATAGCGCAGGCTGCATCAACAGCGTTACCGCCTTTCTGAAAGATCTGGGCGCCGGCTTCTGCGCCCAATGGCTTTCCGGTAATGGCCATCCAATGTCTTGCATGTAATGGTGGTTTCTGGGTTTGCTGTGAAAAGCTGAACAGGGAAGAAAATATCAATATCCCGGTGAAAAGATATTTCATAAGCAGTAATTGTTCTTTAAAGATAGAACAATACGCTTTAGTTGACGGTTGTCGGTTGACCCATTAACTTTACTCAAAAACAACACATGTCCACCATCAGGTGCCCGAATTGTCAGCATGAATTTGCGATGGAAGAAGCTGTGTCTGAGCAATACAAAAAAGACCTGCGAGAACAGATGATATCATTCACCCGGAAAAAAGAAGAAGAATTTCTGCAGAAGTCGGCCGATTTTTCGAAGCAGCTTCAGCAACAGCAGGAGCTTTTCAATAAAAAGATGACTGAAGAAAAAAAACTGCTTCAACAATCCCTCGAAGAGAACCTGCGCAAGATCATCGGCGCTGATTTTGAGAACAGGCTCTTCCTGCTGCAACAGTCTAACAACGACCAGCAGGAAAAACTAAAGTTTGCGCGTCAGAAAGAACTCGAGTTCCTGCAAAAAGAACAGGATCTGAATAATAAGGAAGCCGAACTGGAACTTTCCGTGCAGCGGCAACTACATGAAGAACGCGAAAAAATTTCGGGGGAAATCCGTCGCATCGAAGAGCTGCGCAGTGCGGCCAAAGAAACCGAACACCAGCTACGTTTGAAAGAAAAGGAGAAACAACTCGAAGACCAGAAAAGACTCATTGAAGAAATGCAGCGTAAGGCCGAACAGGGCTCTATGCAGCTGCAGGGAGAAATACAGGAACTGGCGCTGGAAACGCTTCTGCAATCCGCCTTTCCGTTCGATGTGGTTGCTCCGGTGGGTAAAGGCGTGCGCGGGGCGGATTGTACACTCACGATCAGAAACCAGCTTGGTCAGGAATGCGGTAAGATTATTTATGAAAGTAAAAGGACGAAAAATTTTGAAGCGGACTGGATCGATAAACTGAAACATGATATGCGCCAGCAGGGCGCCCACCTGGCCGTATTGGTTACGCGGGTCATGCCAAAGGATATGGAATGTTTTGGCGAAAAAAATGGCGTATGGATCTGTAATTTTTCAGAAGTAAAAGCTATGAGCCATGTATTGCGGGATGGTATCATCCGGATCTTTCAGGCTGCCCGGACCCGGCAGAATAAGGGCGACAAGATGCAGTTGTTGTACGATTATCTGACCAGTACTGAATTCAGCGAACAATGGAAAGCCATCCGGGAAGGATTTTCTTCCATGAAAATGTCTATTCAGCGGGAACGGGATATGATGGAGAAATTATGGAAAGCCAGGGAAAAGCAATTGGAAAAAGTGTTGCTGAATGCAGCGCATATCAAAGGCTCCATGGAAGGCATTGCGGGGCAGGATACCATTAATATGGATCTGATTGACGATACCGATGAGATCCTGGGTATAGAATAATCTCAGGTGTATACAAAGCTCAGCACCAGGTCATCAAACAGCTTGTAATAAACAGACAAAGGAATGATTCCATCTTTGCGGAATTCAAAACTAAGCATACCCAGGTTGCTGGTCCGGATAAAATAAGGTTCAACCCATTGCATGTGTTCTTTAAAATTCACTTTGCCCAGACTGTACCATTTAAAAATGGATTCTTTGGCAGACCATAACAGGGTGAGTTGCCGGAGGCGGTGGCCGGACTTGTCAATGCCATCAAAAGCGATCCGGGACTCGTGATCAGATAAAAATTTATTCCGGACCCGTTCTATGGCTGGATTTGATTTTTCCACATCCACCCCCACCCGGTGCCGGCTACTGACGATTGCGGCGGCATAGTGGCCGTAATGGGAAATGGAAAAATGATATTTCTCATCCGGAAGATACGGTTTGCGGGTATCAGCGATCAATATTTCAGAAAGAGGGAAAGCGGGGAACAGTTCGGTGAGCAGATAACGGCCGGCCAGGTGTTGAAGTCTTTTCATCGGATGCGATACATCCCTTTTCAACGGCACCCTTTTTAAAAAAAAAGCTTCGTCTTCTTCGATGTGCCAAATGGCCAATCTCGTAGATTCGTTGATATTATGTTGATAAAATAAGGACATCCCAAAAGAGCTTATAGCGAAATTCGCCTGCGTTTCGTTGCCGGACGAAGGCCGGAGCAAATAAACAAATAAACCACCAAACTCAATGATATTATCTGACAAGAGCATACTGGAAGAAATAGGGAAAGGAACCATTAAGGTTGAACCTTATGATCGTTCGTGCCTGGGTAGCAACTCCTATGATGTTCATCTCGGTAAATGGCTGGCTACTTACCGGGAGCATATTCTGGATGCTAAAAAACACAACGAGATCGAATATTTTGAAATTCCACCGGAAGGCTTTGTACTGTATCCGCATATATTTTATTTGGGTGTTACCGCAGAATATACAGAAACGCATGAGCACGTGCCTTTTCTGGAAGGAAAATCCTCTACCGGGAGATTGGGTATAGACATTCACGCTACAGCAGGAAAAGGAGATGTGGGCTTTTGTGGCAACTGGACGCTGGAGATCTCTGTTAAACAACCCGTTCGCATTTATGCCGGAATGCCCATCGGACAGTTGATCTATTTTGCGGTATTGGGAGAAATAGAAGTAAAATACAATCAGAAAAAAGATTCCAAGTACAGTGGGCAGTCAAACAAACCCATTGAAAGCATGATGTGGAAGAATAAATTTTAAAAAGCTTCCCGGCCGAATTTTTTATAGTAGGCAATCGCCAAACCAACCACTTCATCATACGAATTTATACCCTGTGGCTGACGGTTGGCTTTCAGATAATCACCGTAGAGCCTGCCGATGATGGGCTCAACCGGGTTTTCGTATTTTTTATAAAATGTTTTCAGATCCCTCAGGTCCTGGCGCACGGACGGGTTTAATGACTCCCGGTAAGGTATAAACGAAATGGAATCACGAACATACAATTGACTGCCGGCATAGAGATAAAGATCCAGGTAAACCGAATACCGGAAAGCCGGGTTGGAAGATGATTTTGCCGCCAGATATCCGGCAAAATTGGCCTCCTCCTCTTTGGCATATCCCAGTTGGTGGCCAATCTCATGACAGGTTGTGAAAGGCTGAACAAATAGGGGAATGGTGGTATTCACCTGTGCTTCCCCGGTAAATGGATTATAGTAACCACTGAATCCAAAATAGTTTCCCAGGTAACTGTAAAGCGAAGGTTTTACAGAGGGCGTGCGATAATAAAAGGCATCATCATGCACCGCGTATTTGCGATATGCCGCTGTGGTTTCCCCGAATAAATCCGCTTTCCGGTTAAGGTTCTTTCTGGCTATACGGGATGCAGAATCCAGATCATTCACCCTGAACACGATGGCACTCATCAGGTTCTTCAATTCGTCAGTGGA
>JAYVXJ010000191.1:0-2229 GCA_043785285.1 Chitinophagaceae bacterium | reverse complement strand
CTAAATATAAAGACTGGGGTGATATCCTTCACTGGCAGGCCCAGGAGAACGTTCCGGGCTCTTTTCCTTTTACTGCGGGCGCTTTTCCATTAAAGCGGGAAACAGAAGATCCTACGCGGATGTTTGCCGGAGAAGGCGGACCGGAAAGGACTAATAAACGATTTCACTATGTGTCCGCCGGGCAACCTTTTAAACGGTTGAGCACAGCATTTGATTCCGTTACCCTATATGGGGAAGATCCCGATCCCCGTCCGGATATTTTTGGAAAAGTGGGAAACAGTGGCGTGAGTATTTGTACCGTGGATGATGCGAAAAAATTATACAGCGGCTTTGATCTTTGTGATGCGAAGACTTCGGTAAGCATGACGATCAATGGTCCTGCTCCGATGATACTGGCTTTTTTTCTGCATGCGGCCATCGACCAGCAATGCGAAAAATATATTTCGGAAAAAGGAATCTGGGATGAAGTCAACCAGAAGATCCAAAAGAAATTTTCCGGAACCACCCGGCCCCGGTACAATGATTCGGGATCGGAGGAACTACCGGAAGGTAATGATGGACTGGGATTAAAACTGTTGGGGGTATCAGGTGATGAAGTGTTGCCTGCAGAGATATATGAAGTGTTGAAAGCAAAAGCCTTTGCCGAAGTTCGCGGAACGGTACAAGCGGATATCCTGAAAGAAGATCAGGCGCAGAACACGTGCATCTTCTCCACGGAATTTGCACTAAAACTGATGGGGGACGTGCAGGAATATTTTCACGGAAACCAGGTCAGAAATTTTTACAGCGTATCTATAAGCGGCTATCATATTGCAGAAGCCGGTGCCAATCCCATTACCCAACTGGCATTCACGCTGGCCAATGGATTTACGTATGTGGAATATTATATCAGCAGGGGAATGGCCATTGATGAATTTGCACCAAATCTTTCTTTTTTCTTCAGCAACGGGATGGACGCAGAATATAGTGTGATTGGGCGCGTGGCGCGCCGCATCTGGGCTAAAGCCATGAAATATAAGTACAAAGCGAACAAACGGAGTCAGATGCTGAAGTATCATATTCAGACCAGCGGAAGAAGTCTGCATGCACAGGAAATTAATTTCAATGATATCCGCACTACGCTGCAGGCATTATATGCGATCTATGATAATTGTAATTCTCTCCACACAAATGCTTATGATGAAGCCATCACCACACCAACAGAAGAAAGTGTGCGGAGGGCAATGGCAATACAACTCATCATCAACCGGGAACTGGGAACAGTGAAAACGGAAAATTTCATTCAGGGTTCTTTTTTGATAGAAGAGCTTACTGACCAGGTGGAAGAAGCGGTGATGAAGGAATTTGACCGGTTAACGGAAAGAGGTGGCGTGATGGGCGCCATGGAGCGGATGTATCAACGAAATAAAATACAGGAAGAAAGCCTCCATTATGAAAGCCTGAAACATACCGGCGAACTTCCGATTGTTGGTGTAAATACTTTTTTAAATAAAACGGGATCTGCCACGGTGATTCCGGATAAAATTATCCGGAGTACCCGGGATGAAAAAGAAAAGCAGATTGAAAACCTGCGTCAGTTCTGCGAACGGAATTTAGCAATGAGTGAATCAGGTTTGCAGGCTCTGAAAGCGGCGGCCGTGGAGAATAGAAATTTGTTTGAATGCCTTATGGAAACGGTAAAATATTGCAGCCTGGGTCAGATTACACACGCGTTGTATGAGGTGGGGGGACAGTATAGGAGGAATATGTGAGGAATACCTTTAAATGCAGTTTCAACAATCCACCATCAGCTGGCCTGCGGTTTGTTCGAAGAAAGACTTTCAATCCATATTTTAATCTCTTCCTTGCTTTTATGCATTTTGGCTTCCAGATTTTTGAGCATTTCATTTTCTTTTCCGGGTTTTAAATCGAGGTCTTCATCGGTTAGTCCGATAGTATTCTCCTGGATCCGATCCCTGACTTCATTCCACGGAGTCTTCAAATGCAGGAAAGTATCTTCCATATAGTATGGTTTAACTTTTGTTAGATAAATCGCGGGTGCTCCGGATGAGGCCGATTCCGGCAAAGAAAAAGATTAATCCCAGAATGCCATACACCATTAAGGACCGGATACTGTAATTGGTGGCTGATTTTCCCTGTACAAATTGGTAAGCAGCCAGGATTAAACCTGCTATGCCCAAAACGGTCAACAGTACTCCAAAAACTCGTTTTTCCATAATGAGGGTTTAT
>JAYVXJ010000190.1:0-2236 GCA_043785285.1 Chitinophagaceae bacterium | reverse complement strand
CTGTTCCACCAGAATTCCCGGTATCCGCAGTTTTTGTTCCAAAAAGATTCTGCATTATTTTTTCCGCTTCAGGAAAATGGGTCTTTAACGCATCACTTCCTTTGGTTTTCAATTCTGAAAAATAATCTTTGGCTTTATCCGCGGATTTTTCTGCTTCCTCTTTGAACTGATTGGCCTTGTCTTTCAGATTGGCGGCTAACTTCTCTTTTTCTTCCGGTGTCATAGTCATATACTTTTGAGCGGCCAGACCTGCTGCGGCGCCGAGAAGAAATGTGGCGATATGTTTAGCATCAACTCCCATAAAATAAATTTTAGTAAAATTAGAGAAATAAATCAATCCGGAAGTGGTTATTCCCACGATTTCTACGCCTGCCTGATCCCGGCATCTTCCTTATCAACCACCGGTTTTTCTTCATTTTTTGCCCATTTTTCCGCGTCCTTCAAAAGCTTTAGAAACTCTGACCGGTGATAACCCACTGTTTTCTTAATTAATTGTACCCATTGTTTTGCTTAAGATAAATGACACCTGTAGCATTTTCCGCATCTATCTGCACCTGGGGAATGGCAAAATATTCATTTACTCCTTTAGTGAAAACGGCTGTATTTACGATGTAGTAGAAGGAAAGCCTTGTTTTTTCAACATTCACATACGTGTTTAATATATCGGCCATGTATCCGGTACCATTATCCCACCGCTGAAGATCAAAAAAGCGATTACCCTCCATCGCCAGTTCAAGCCTTCTTTCAAACCGAACTGCTTTGCGCGCATAATCCTGGCCGTTACCAGTGAACGATGCAGCCGGATATGCTTTTATCAGATATTTGTCTGCCGGAACAGCTTGCGTAGTATACATTCCCTGAGCTGCGTTATACGTTGAGCTTTTATATACCCACCCGGAAGGATCTGCTGCGCGGTCGCGCACTTTGTTTACATAATCTTCCGCCTTATCCAGACTACCCACTTCAACCTCGCATTCAGCTGCCCATAAGTAGAACATCAGAAAAGCGGATGAAATTATAATTGTTGGCAGTAATCTGGGTAGCTCCCCAGAAAACGGTTTCCGTGGAAGAATAAGTGCCCGCCTGACTGAGGGCATATACGTTTTTCTTTGGATTCGCGAAATGTCTCCGATATCCGTTCTGCCGGAAACAGGGATCTCCGCCCGGTCAAATCCAACTACGGGAACCAGCAGCACACTGTTTGCCCTTGGAATCTGGATTGAAAAGCTTCCGTCGTTTACGGACTGCGCATACGTTTCTGTGCCGCTTACCTGGATTGTTGCTCCCGCGATGGACTGTTTGTCGTTACCGTTAATAATTTTCCCGGTAACGGCTTTTTGTGCTATTGCGCCGGAGGAAAAAAATACCAGCATGGTGGTAATACAATAGCATTTTAAAAGCCTTGAAATTTTCTTTGGCATAAGCAATACGTTTTAGTTGAAGAATAAAATGGTTGTCTTAAAAAATGGTAGCCTCATTTTCCGGAATTGCTTACAAAGGCAATCCGTTTACTGTCCGGCGACCAGGAAGGCGCATTGAGCGTTCCCTGACCCCCATATAAATAAGCAATCACTTTCGGAGCACCACCTGCCGCCGGCATCATCCGCAGCATTACCCTTTGATAAGATGGATGTGAATCCGGATCGATATCTATCGGGAATGAAATAAACACAATCCACTTGCCATCCGGAGAAATATGCGGGAACCAGCTATGGTATTCGTCGAAGCTGATCTGCTCTTTACCGGATCCATCTGGTTTCATCCGCCAGATCTGCATGGTGCCGGTGGGATTTGCATTGTAATAAATATATTTTCCATCCCGAGAATATTCCGGACCATCAACGTGGCCTTTTGTATTGAATGTGAGTTGAATTTCGGCGCCTCCTTTTGATGGCACTTTATAAAGATTATATAGTTTGTTTCCCCGCTGGGCAACAAAGGCTACTTCTTTGTTATTCGGGTTCCAGCCATGCCAGTAGGAAGGCGTTTTTTCTGTAAGCAACCTGGGCTCTCCGCCGGTAAGTGGAAGAACGTAAACAGAGGAGCCTCCGCCTGGCAAACCCTCCCGTGAATTACTGATAGCCAGCGTTTTTCCATCAAAGGAAATCCCGTGATCATTATTAATCCTGTCTGCCGATCCCGTATTTAATTTTTCCGGTATACCGCCTTCAATGGGAATAGTAAATAATGAACCGTGATCATTAAATAATAGTTTTTTACCATCCGGCATCCAGTT
>JAYVXJ010000189.1:0-2238 GCA_043785285.1 Chitinophagaceae bacterium | reverse complement strand
GGCCACCGTTACCGCAAGGTTATAGAGATTGGGCTGACGGGTATTTTGTTTGGTATCCAGCGAACTGGCTACCGCACTGGCCGTAAAAGCGGGTTGTTTGGTTGCCAGCGTAGAGCCGGTGGCATCGATGAGCACAAAGCCCACACTATAATTCATGCTGTAGGCAAATCCGTGCCAGAATATCGGTAGTTCTATTTTAGTAAGCAGGTTTTTTATGATGGCAACGAAAGAAATAATGACGCCTCCCATCATGGCACTCCAGACCATTTTCCGGTATTCCTTACTTGTGGACGTAATGTATTTGCTTCCTTTAGAACCCTTATGCTCGGCGATCTGGTAGGCGAGATACCCAAGACATCGCGAAAGAAATTCACGAAGGCTGTTCTTTCGGTTTTCATTTCTCACCAGCGTCTTAAAAAAAGAAACAAAGTTGGCGGTGTTGAAATCCTGATCTGTGTCAATCACATCCACGATGAGATTCATACGATCCAGCTTGTTGCTGAGTACAACAAGGGTATACGTCTGATGCAGGCTCGTACCGCTGTTTGAATGCTGTTGCCGGATGTATTCAATAGACCGGAAATCATGCTGAACCACTTCCTGTAATTGATTACAAAGTTCTTTTATTATTTCGGTTCCTTCCGAACGCTGCAATTGCTTTTCCAGATCCTGGACGATACTGTTTTGTTCGAGAAAAGGATTTTTTTCAATGTCTTCCGGAGGCAAATGTTGAATGACTTCTTTGTCCAGCCCAAACCTGGCCACCTGAAAACTCAGGATCTTCAGTGAATGCATCAGCTGAAGCAGGATGAGCCGGTCATCTACGTGAATAGAGAGACCAATGCTTTCAAAAAAACGGGTCCATAGTTCATGCGGGATATCGTCTATCCACTGGTAATCATTTTTTCGGAAAAAGATCCGGTTCAGGGCATATAAAAAATCATTTTCATTTTGAAGGCTGGGTAAAATTTTATGCCGGATCCTGCCAAAAAATTCCTGCCAGAATCCGCCAGCCAGGGGAATTCCGCTTTCTGTGAGTGCTGCCGAGAGATCTGTATTGATGAGCTGGGAAAGCAGGGCGCGCCGGAGGTTGGAAAGCAGGATCGGATGCGAATACATGATGCCGATTACCCGTTCCATATTTTTAGCCGGATCTTTTTTTTCTTTACTCCTGCCCGGGCGAATAGCGGAAAAAAACGATACCAGAAAGTCCAGCCCCTGTTTTTTATCCGCTTTATTTAGTACAGAGCTGCGCCTGGAAACCGATTCAATGAAATCAATATTATTTTTTTTCCGGGATAGGGGCATGGATATAAACCGTTTTATGGTATATGCCGAATATACGATCTAATCATTTATGAACTGCCCGCGGATCATTACTTTATCAATAAGCGTTGACCCAAAAGCATAAGGAATGAAAGCGATGGAAGGAACAGGTTTCGTGATAATCAGATTGGCCTGTTTTCGTGTTGATATACTGCCCAAAGAATCGCCCAGTTCCATAGCATATGCGCCGTTAATGGTTGCCGCATTCAGGGCTTCTTCCGGAGACAAATTCAGTTGAATACAACTTAAGGAAATGACCAGATTCATATTGCCACTGGGTGATGAACCGGGATTATAATCGGATGCGAGCGCAAGAGCACATCCGGCATCGATAAGTTTCCTGGCTGCCGGTAACGGCATGCCCAGAAAGAAAGCAGCTGTTGGCAATAAAGTGCAAATGCCTTTCCAGCTACCCTTTTTTAAACTTTGAAAATCTTTTTCCGAAATCACTTCCAGATGATCCAGGGAAACCGCATTATTTTTTATGCCAATTTGTAGTCCACCTATGCTGTTGAGCTGATTACAGTGCAATTTCGGTTTCAGTCCATAGTTAAGCCCTGATTGCAAAATGGTTTCTGTTTCTTCCGGATTAAAAAAACCCGCTTCGCAAAAGACGTCAATATAATCAGCCAGCTTTTCTTTTGCAATCACCGGCAGCATTTCTTTTATGATAAGTTGAATATAGCCTTCATGATTTTCCCGGTAAGCCAGCGGATAAGTATGTGCGCCCAGAAAGGTGGATCTGATGGTAACGGAAGACTTTTGTTTTAACTTTTTAATTACCCGCAGCATTTTCAATTCTGCATCTACCGTTAATCCATAGCCGCTTTTTATTTCTATGGCGCCCGTTCCGAGCAGGCTCACTTCTTCGAGACGCTTCCAGGCCGAGTTGAACAGTTCCTCTTCAGATGC
>JAYVXJ010000188.1:0-2239 GCA_043785285.1 Chitinophagaceae bacterium | reverse complement strand
AAGGCATTCCCGTTGTATTTGAAAGTGCATCAACAGTCTGGAAAGCAAAAGATCTTTTCACTCCCCATTGGTTCCGTGAAAATGTTGGTAACCGTAGCACAGATGTAAAAGGAACCACCTATACCATGCGTGAAATCATGGACATGGCAGAAACTTTATTTATCCCTTTCGGTACCTGGCACACCGCCTATTCATTAACACCAACGATCTCTGTTGCTTTTGATCAGCTCAACCGTAAAAATTACAAGGACTTTCTGAAAGATGTATGGGAATTCAGAAAGAAAGAAAGCAAGGTGAAGGCGCTGGCCACCTATTCTTATGCGCGGCTTGCCGGGCAATCCTGTCGGATCACGGAAGGTTGAACATGATTTAATATCCTGAACCCGGACAATATTATGCTGACTTGTATTGCCGGAGTATTCTTTAATCTATAACCCGAAGGAAATGGTAAATTTATATTTCATTCTAAGTAAAAAACCTTATACCTCCGCTCCATGAGTGTGATTGAACATCCTTTGCGGAATCAGAAGGATGGAGCAAAAGAATTTGTACAAAATCTTTTTCACCTCCAGCTTAACCTTACACCCGATGCCATTGCGGTGTATCATGGAGAAAATATACTTACCTATACACAACTCGACCAACAATCCACCACGCTTGCTGGTTATATACTAAAACATTCGCCGGATGCGGCCATTATTGGCATTAGTACCACGCGTAATACCAGCATGATTGCAGGCGTTCTGGCTATCCTGAAATCCGGTAAAGCCTATCTGCCGCTGGATCCGGCTTATCCTCCGGATCGTCTGAACCAAATGATTGCCCATTCAGGTATCGATTTTTGTATTTGCCCGCAGGAAGAAGCATCCCGCTTTCAAGCATTCGGAATTCTACCCATATCTTCTTTGCCCCAGGATGGTCTTAGGTTGTCAGACGCCGTTCGTAAACAGGGTGATCTGGCGTATGTCTTATTCACTTCCGGATCTACGGGCAAACCCAAAGGCGTGTGTATGGGTCATGCTCCTTTGCTGAACCTGCTGCATTGGCAACAAAAAAATTCGAAGGCCGCTCCCGGAACGAAAACCCTGCAGTTCGCTCCGCTGAGTTTTGATGTATCCTTTCAGGAAATATTTTCCACCCTGACCACAGGAGGAACACTGGTGTTGATTGATGATGACCTGAGGCTGGATCCGCAACAGTTACTTCGTTTTATTGAAGATGAATCAATACAGCGCATATTCGTTCCTTTTGTTGCTTTACAATACCTGACCGAAGCCGCAGATGCCACAAATATATTTCCCGGTTCCCTGCAGGAAGTGATTACTGCAGGTGAGCAGCTTAAAATAACCCGCCAGGTAATTCGCTTTTTTCAGGCTTTGCCGGATTGTGTTTTATTTAATCAGTATGGACCTACCGAATGTCATGTGGTTTCGGCCCTGACCCTTGACGGAGATCCGGAACGCTGGCCTGCACTTCCATCCATTGGAAAACCCATTGATCAATGTGCCATTTATATTTTGGATGAAAGAAGTCAGTTGCTTCCGGCAAATCAGACTGGCGAACTTTGCATTGGCGGAGTATGTCTTGCTGAAGGATATCTCAACCGGCCCCAGCTTACCGCTGAAAAATTTGTTCAATGGCAACATCCGCAACTGGGTCCGGAGCGCATATATAAAACCGGCGATCTCGCGAAATATACAACGGAAGGAAATATTGAATTTTTAGGAAGACGGGATGATCAGGTTAAGATTCGTGGTTACCGTGTGGAACCGGGAGAGATAGAAGTTGTGCTGAGTGCACAAACCGGTATCCGTCAGGCTGTGGTGTTGGCAAGAGAAGATATGCCGGGGCAATTGCGGCTGGTCGCTTACCTCGTTTCATCTAACGGTGAAAAAAATACAGGGACATGGAGAAAAAAGCTGGGTGAACAACTGCCGGATTATATGATGCCTGCTGCTTTTGTTTGGCTGGATGAGTTTCCTAAAACAACAAGCGGGAAAATAGATAAAATGGCTTTACCCAAACCCGATAATAAAAGACCTGATTTGTCCGTGCTGTATAAAGCGCCCACTACAGATACGGAAAAAATATTGAGTTCTGTCTGGCTAAACCTGATGCCTTACGACCGGATCGGCATTGATGATCATTTTTTTGAACTGGGCGGAAACTCTTTGCTGGCGGTTAAGACCGTTGCCGTTTTACAACTACAGCATCAGCTTCGTCTGCCGGTTACTAAGAT
>JAYVXJ010000187.1:0-7496 GCA_043785285.1 Chitinophagaceae bacterium | reverse complement strand
AGATCGGCATGAACCATACCGCAATAATAATGAGCGCCACAGCGGCAATCCATTCATAGGCAGAAACTGCAATACCCACAAAGAATCCATTTCCGCTCATACCGATGAACTGTTCAGCAGAAATATTGGAAGCGATCAGGGAAGCGCCTATCGCATACCAGGTAAGGGTTCCTTCGGCCAGAAAGAATGCTTTTGAATCATGCTCTCTGATTTGCCTTCTTTTATAGATCCAATAACCATAGGAGCCTACGAGTATCAGATAGAGCAGGAAGACCAGGTAGTCTGAAAAAACGAGTTGATTGTTCATGTTGGGGCAATCGTATTGTGAGTTGAATGTTTATATTTAGGAAAATCGTTTAGGATTTCATCTGATAATACACATCATTCCATCGTAATTCATTCTTGAATTGATAAATATCTGTATTCTTTCCAATGAATACAAACTCAATTCCGGCCATGGATGCAAAATCTTCCAGACATTCAGTAGAAAGATTTTGGCTGTAGCAGGTATGGTGCGCGCCTCCGGCGAGGATCCAGGCCGTGCATCCTTTTTTCAAATCGGGATAAGGACGCCAGAGCACGCGTGCAACGGGCAGTTTTGGAAGGCCCTGCACCGGGCTCACCGCATTCACTTCATTCACCAGCATACGGAAGCGGTTACCCATGTCGATGATCGATACATTCAGCGCCTGTCCCGGTCCTCCATTGAAAACCAGTCTGACCGGATCTTCTTTTCCACCAATGCCAAGCGGATGGATTTCACAGGATGGCTTATCTGCTGCAATAGATTCGCAGATTTCCAGCATGTGGGCACCCAGCACCAATTCGTTATCCGGATTGAAATGATACGTATAATCTTCCATGAAGGAATTTCCACCGCTTAGTCCGGTGGCCATCGTCTTCATAGCCCGCACCAGCGCTGCGGTTTTCCAGTCGCCTTCTCCGGCAAAACCATATCCTGCATTCATCAACCGTTGTACGCCGATCCCCGGCAATTGTTTCATGCCATGCAGATCTTCGAATGTATCCGTGAATCCTTTAAAGGTTCCCAGCTCCAGAAAATGTTTTAATCCCAGTTCTATCCGGGCTGCATCGCGGAGTGATGCGTGACGCTGGTTACCTTTTTTCAAAGATTCGGCAACGCTGTATTGCTGGTTATAGATATCAATCAACTGATCAATTTCATTTTCGCGTACCTCCATGATTGATTGAACCAGGTCGCCGACAGCATGGGTGTTTACGGAGTAGCCGAATTTATATTCTGCTTCCACTTTGTCTCCTTCTGTTACGGCAACCTGCCGCATATTGTCGCCGAACCGTACAAATTTTGCTCCCTGCCAGTCGTGCCATCCCGCCGCCGCGCGCGTCCAGTCACTGATCTGCGCGATCACCTGCTTGTCTTCCCAATGTCCGGTCACTACTTTGCGGTTAATGCGCATCCGGCTGAGGATAAAACCAAATTCCCGGTCGCCGTGGGCAGACTGGTTCAGGTTCATGAACCCCATATCAATTTCTCCCCAGGGAATATCCCGGTTGAATTGGGTATGCAGGTGGAGTAGGGGCTTTTGTAGTATTTTTAATCCGTTGATCCACATTTTGGCCGGTGAAAAAGTGTGCATCCAGGTAATGATCCCGATGCAATTTGCACTGTTGTTGGCTTCTGCGCAGGCTTTGAGAATTTCTTCGGGAGTCTTTACCACGGGTTTAAACGTCACGCTGACGGGTATCGAACTGGTGTCATTCAGGAAGCGGGCAATGGTGGCCGCATGCTGGTTCACTTTCTGCAGGGTTTCTTCACCATACAAATGCTGGCTTCCGGTCAGGAACCACAGGTCCAGTTTTTTAAGATCTGCCATAATAAGGGGTTACTTAATTATTGACCATAGTAAGCATCTGGTCCGTGTTTTCTTTGAAAATGTTTTTTAATCAGGGCGTCTTTCAAGGGCTGTGCATTGGGGTTAATCTGTTCGGTTAACAGGGCCATATGAGCAATGGATTCCAGTATGGCACTATTGTAAACCGCTTTGTCTGCGTTCTTCCCCCAGGTGAATGGGGCATGATTGCCTACGAGGATCATCTCTACCTCTTCATAGTTTAGTCTTTTTTCTTTCAGGTGATTGATGATCTGGAAGCCGGTCTGGTATTCGTAATCGCCATGGATCATGTCGTCTGACATAGGCGGCGCACAGGGAATAAAACCAGTATGATGATCTGCATGGGTAGTACCGTAAATGGGAATATCCCGCTGGGCCTGGGCCCAGGCAGTTGCATATGTTGAATGCGTATGTACGATCGCTCCGATTTTTTCCCAATGGGTATACAATACAGCATGCGTGCGGGTGTCAGAAGAAGGACGAAGATCTCCTTCCACGGTCTTTCCTTCGAAATCCACGATCACCATTTTTTCCGGACGCAGCGCCGCATAAGGAACACCGCTGGGTTTGATGGCGAATACGGCGGACGTATGGTCTGCTACACTTACATTACCAAAAGTAAAGATCACCAGCCCGAGCGCAGGCAGTTGCCGGTTTGCTTCAAAGGCTTCTTCCCGGATGGTTTTATAGTTGTTCATTTTGAGGGAATGGAAAGTTTTTCAATCGCATTGCCAAGATGCTTATAGTCCGTATATCTTTTTTCATAAACAGACGTCCTGGTTTTATCCGGAATGTATTCGGTGTCGAATCCCTGTCCCAGGGCTTTCATAGCTTCTTCCACACGTTGATAAATGCCAGCAGCTGTGGCGGCAAACATAGCGGCACCAAGCGCACAGGTTTGTTCTGAGCGATGAATGCGGATAGGCATGTTGATGATGTCTGCCATCATCTGCATGATGAAGGGTGATTTTTTAGCCACCCCGCCGAGGCCGATCAAACCCTTCACTGGAATTCCTTCGCTGATAAATCTTTCTACGATGGCGCGGGCACCAAAACAGGTTGACTCTGCCACAGCCCGGAAAATTTCCGGTGCATTACTGGCTAGATTTAATTCGCTGATCGTGCCTTTAAGTTCCTGGTTGGCATCCGGTGTGCGCCGTCCATTGAACCAGTCAATGGCGATCTCTGATTTTTCTGTTACCGGAAGCTGCGCCGCCTCCCGGCTCAGTTCCGGCAGAATTTCCAACTGTGTTTCATCTATGATAGCTGCTAAATTTGTGTCATTTGTTTCTGCAGCTTTTGCGGAAGCGAGGCGGAGTGACCATGCCAGCAGGTTTTTAAACCAGGCATAAGCATCGCCGAAAGCAGATTGCCCGGCTTCCATACCGATCATACCTGGAATCACTGAACCATTCACCTGTCCACAGATTCCTTTCACCAGTTTTCCTTTCATATCTTCTGCCGGCGCCACCAGCATATCGCAGGTAGAGGTGCCCATCACCTTGCTGAGGTAATAGGGTTCAATTTGTCCGCCAACCGCACCCATATGTGCATCGAAGGCACCCACGGCTACAATCACATTTTTTGGCAGTCCGAGTTGGTTTGCCCAGTATCCGTTGAGGGAGCCGGCAGACTGATCCGAAGTGAACGTGTTAATCGGCAGGCGGCTGGCGTGACCCTGCAGCAGCGGATCGAGTGAAGTAAAAAATTCATCCGGAGGAAATCCGCCGAATGCTTCAGACCATAAAGCCTTATGACCTGCACTGCATACTCCGCGTTTCATCTGATGTACATCGGTTCCACCGGTTAATAAAAATGGGATCCAGTCGCAATGTTCCACCCAGGTATAACAGCCTTTCCGAACAGCCGCATCTTCGCGGAGCACGTGTAATAATTTTGCCCAGAACCATTCTGAGGAATAGATGCCGCCGACGAACTGTAAATAATCCGTAGAAAAATTTTTGGCATGGCGGTTAATTTGAGCAGCTTCCTTTACTGAGGTATGGTCTTTCCACAGCACGAACATGGCATTCGGATTTTCCGCAAATTCGGGAAGCAGAGACAGGGGAGTGCCGGTTTTATCAACGGCAACCGGGGAAGATCCGGTGGTATCTACGCCGATGGCTTTGATTTGGGAAGCTATATCAGGGCCCGCCTTGCTAATACAATCCCGGATGCTGTATTCCAGTCCTTCGAGGTAATCTTTGGGATGCTGGCGGAATTGATTGAGTGAGGGATTGCAGTATTGTCCGGCTTTCCAGCGGGGGTAATAAAAAAGGGAAGAAGCGATCTCTTCACCTGTAACGGCATTTATGATAATGGTACGGACAGAATCGGTTCCAAAATCAACCCCGATGACAAAAGAATTATCTTTCATTTTAACAGCATTCGTTGGAATTCATGTCAAATTAACAGTTAATTTACCAGCCAGCAAAAAAAAATCGGGAAAGACAGTATGAAGGCAGGTTTCCTTATAAAACGAATTTGTCCGGATTGGGAATAAAATTCATAAATGCCCGGAAGCTGGCCTTGTATTTTTTCTTGTTGAGCTTATAATAGAAAGCACCTTTTTTGGAACTGGATTTATCCTTTTCCTTCGTTTTGAGCAGGAGTTCGGTGGACAAAACCTTACGACTGAAATTCCGGTTATCGAGTTTGGTTTCATACACCCCTTCATAGAGATTTTGTAATTGGGGTATGGTGAATTTTTCCGGAAGCAGTTCGAAAAGAATGGGGTGGGAAGCCGCCTGGTAACGAAGCTCCTTTTGTGCCATCTTCAGCATGGCATCATGGTCAAAGATCAACGGCGGACGTTTGGGAATCAGAAACCATTCGGCATGGTATTCTTTGCTGATTTGTTTTTCATATTGGTGGATATCAATCAGCGCAGTAAAAGCGGTGGAGATGGTTCTTTCCACAGGATCGCGATTCGGATCGCTGAATGTGCGGAGCTGATCCAGATACAGTCCTTCGATACCGGTAAATTTTTTAAGAATACGTGTAGCAGCCTGTTCCAGGCTTTCGGATTTGCTGATGAATCCACCGATGAGGCTCCACTTATTTTTTTCCGGCGCGATTACCCGTTTAAACAAAAGGACTTTAAGATTTTCTCCGTCGAATCCAAATATGATGCAGTCAACTGCTGCAAGAACATGTGTTTGTCCGGCATATTTACTCATAAAAGGAATCAAAATTCTAAGGTGAATATAGGAATTGTTGATCAATGAGCAAACCATCAACCCGGAAGACAATCCCGTTTTTGATCTCTTTTCCCCGTTGTCTATTGCAGAACGCTTAATTATCTTTGCAGCCATCATGATGAACAAAGACTTCCTTACCAATGAAACCGGTATCGGCGGCCAGTATAAAAACTGGTTCCTGGATTATGCTTCCTATGTGATTCTGGAAAGAGCGGTGCCTGCCGTGCAGGACGGACTAAAACCCGTTCAACGGCGCATCCTGCATGCGATGAAGGAAATGGATGATGGCCGCTTTAATAAAGTAGCCAACATCATCGGTCAATCCATGCAATACCATCCTCATGGAGACGCATCCATCGGGGAAGCCATCGTGAATATGGGTCAGAAAGAGTTGTTGATAGAAACCCAGGGAAACTGGGGAGATGTGCGTACGGGAGATGATGCCGCTGCAGCCCGGTATATTGAAGCACGGCCCAGCAAGTTTGCGCTGGAAGTGGCTTTTAATCCGAAGACGACCGAATGGCAGCTCAGCTACGACGGCAGAAAAAATGAACCTATTACACTGCCCATGAAATTCCCGCTGTTACTCGCCCAGGGTGCAGAAGGGATAGCTGTGGGACTGGCAACAAAAATACTTCCGCATAATTTCTGCGAGATATGCCAGGCTGCCATAAAACACCTGCGCGGCAAAAAATTTGAGCTGATGCCGGATTTTCAAACCGGAGGCATGATTGATGTGGCCAATTATAATGAGGGAAAAAGAGGCGGCAGGATCCGTGTGCGGGTTCATGTAGAAGAATCAGATAAAAAGATCCTCCTCATTAAGGATGTTCCTTATGGTGTTACTACAAGCCAATTGATTGATTCCATTATCAAAGCTAATGATCAGGGAAAAATCAGGATCCGTAAAGTGACTGATAACACCGCAGCGGAAGTGGAGATCCAGGTGGATCTCGTTCAGGGTATATCGCCGGACATCACCATTGGTGCCCTTTATGCTTTTACGGATTGTGAGATCAGCATTTCACCCAATGCCTGCGTGATTAATAAACAGCGGCCGGAATTTCCGGCAGTTCAGGATCTTTTGAAGGTTTCTGTAGACGATACCAAGAGCCTGCTGAAACGCGAACTGGAAATTAAGCTGGCTGAGCTGCAGGATAAATGGCATTATACTTCTCTCGAAAAGATCTTCTTTGAAGAAAAGATTTATAAAGAGTTGGAAAAGAAGCACGAAACCTGGGAGAAAGTGCTTCTGGCGATCGCCAGGGGATTCGATCCCTTCCGGAAGCAACTCAAAAGGGATATCATCCGTGAAGACGTGGTTAAACTAACGGAGAAGCCTGTACGGAGAATATACAAACTCGATATAGAAGAGCTGAATGCGCAGATCAAGTCACTCGAAGCGGAGATCAAACAGGTGAAATATGAACTCAATAACCTGATTGATTTTGCAGTGAATTACTATGAAAACCTATTAAAGAAATACGGCAAAGGCCGCGAACGCAAAACGGAAATCCGTCCTTTCGAAGCCATCGAGGCAAAACAGGTGGCCATGGCGAATGCTAAGATATATGTGAACCGGGCGGAAGGATTTATCGGAACGGGATTGAAGAAGGATGAATTTGTTACGGAGTGTTCGGACCTGGATGATATTATTGCCTTTACCCGGGGAGGCAAGATGAAAATTGTGAAAGTAGCAGAGAAATCATTTATCGGGAAAGACATTATGTATGTGGGCATTTTTCAAAAAAATGATGAACGTACAACGTATAATATGATTTATGGTGATGGGAAAACCGGAATCAGTTATGCTAAGCGGTTTTCCGTAACCGGTGTAACGCGCGACAAAGAATACGATCTCGCAAGGGGTGAAAAAACAAAAGTTCATTATTTCTCTACCAATCCCAATGGAGAGGCGGAAGTAGTGCGCGTGATATTGAGCCCGAATTGTTCAGCACGGCATAAGGAATTTGATTTTCATTTTGAAACACTCGAGATTAAGGCAAGAGCTTCCCTGGGAAACCAGGTGACCAAGTATCCGATCAAAACGGTGAAATTCAAACAGGCCGGGAAAGCCACGCTGAATGCAAGGAATCTTTGGTTTGATGATACTTTCGGGCGACTGAATACAGAAGAAAAAGGAGCTTTACTTGGGAAATTTGATGCAGAAGACCGCATCCTGGTCATTTATGCAGATGGAAATTATGAGGTCACTGATCAGGAACTTACCCAGCGCTTCGACGTGGATAAAATACTGCTGATCGAAAAATTCGATCCGGAAAAAACGATTACGGCCGTTTATCTGGATAATGAAAAAGAACAGTATAGTATCAAACGATTTAAGATTGAGACGAACTCACTCCATAATAAATTTTTCTTCATCAAGGAAGGTGATGGTAACCGGCTCGAAGCTGTAAGTACC
>JAYVXJ010000186.1:0-7502 GCA_043785285.1 Chitinophagaceae bacterium | reverse complement strand
CAGGCGGAAGTACAGTTTTGGAAGTGTAATTACCGGTAAACTGAACGGTAAAGTTTTTGGGTAGTTTAAACGTATTGTTGATTTTGGCGAACCAGCTGTAATTGGCTGGTGCCGTCTGAATGGAATCGGTTGTATAAATTTTAGAGGTAAATAGGTTGAGGTTGCTCGTCAGATCCCACCAGGGCGTGATGGCATTTCTTCCGATAAGTTCGAGACCGCCTACATAACTTGAACTGGCATTAATAAAGGTATTGATCAGCACCATGGAATCTGTAATAGGATTGATCTCCCTGCCCTGATACCGGGTGATCAGGTCGGTGCTGTACTTATAATAAATAGAAGCCAGGAAACTATTATTACCAGAATAGGTTTTCTGATAATTAAGTTCCACTGAATTCGTGAACTGGGGCTTCAGGTTTGGATTACCCTTGTTCAGATTCAGTGAATCGGAATAATCGGTATAAGGGAAAAGCTGGAAGAAATTCGGACGGTCAACCCTCCGGGTATAATTTAGTTGTATCTCTTCTTCATCATTTATTTTATAGGATAAATAGAAACTGGGGAAAATACTGATAGGATAATTATTGCTGAAATTTCCCAGGGTATCTTTCAATCCACCCGGACTCAGACTTTCCTTAACGGCATACGTACTTGATCCGTGATAACTGGAATTTTCCGCTCGCAATCCCAGTTGGAATCCCAAATGGCCAATTGTATTGGAATAAGTAACATAACCGGCAATGACCCGGTCGTGGTAATTATATTTTGAAGAAGCCAGAGGTTGAAAAATCTCTTTTCCTTCATCGTTGATGATGTTGCTGTTATTCAGACTACGCACATTTCGTGCTGCAACCCTTGCGCCGGCTTCCAGTTTAGACTTTTCGTTGATCGGATTTGTATAATCGGTTTGTCCCGTTATGAATTCATTGGTTCCGCTTCCATCCTGTTGCTGACGGTAAGTACTGGTGAGCGGTTCGCCGATGGTTTGATAAATACCGGACGTGGTGCGATTGAAATTGCTGTTCGTGCCATTGCTGTAGTTTATGTCAGCCGACCATTCCTCACCTGGCTTGGGAAAAGTATGTTTAAAGCTTACCATGCCATGCTTGTTGTTAAATGAATTGTTGGTGGTTGAATAACGTTGTGTAAAAGAACTGTTGCTGTATCCGTTGTTGTACAATGTATCCAGCGTAAGGTCGCTGTTGGTAACAGGTTTGAATGAGCCATGAACCAGGGTTCCGGATGCGGACAGGGTATTGCGGTTATCCAGGAGATAGTCAACACCGAATCTGCCAAATACAAAATACCCGCTGTTCCCATTATCATCAACCTGGTGCAATTTATATTGCGGTTCACTTATAAACGTCAGCCGGTCTGTAGTTCCGGGGGAAACGGTTTTACGTTCCCTGAAATTCGCGCTGGCGAAAAAATTCAGTTTGCCCTGCTTAATATTCACACTTCCTCCCGCATTGTATCCTCCGCGTTTATCAACACCCGCACGAACATTTCCATTGTATCCTGCCTTGCGGTTTTTTTTCAGCACGATGTTGAGAATGCCTGAAGTACCTCCTGAAGCATCATATTTGGCACCCGGATTGGAAATGATCTCTACGCTTTCAATGGCATCTGAAGGAATCTGATCGAGTGTTAGCGTGGTGGGCCTGCCATCTATAAATAGGGTAGGCGGACTGTTACGCAGGGTAACATTTCCATCAATATCCACCGCCAGGGAAGGAATATTCTTCATGATATCCACAGCGGTACCCCCCTGAGCTGCTATATCTTTCTCTACATTGTATATTTTTCTGTCAATGCCGAGCTGGATTAAAGGTTTGGATCCGGTAACAATAACCTGTTTGAGCGTTTCAGCATCCACCTGGAGCCTGATATTCCCAAGGTCTTTTTCTACTGCGTTAATGCGTTGTTCCGGATCTTCACTTTTACCCAACTTCAGGTCAAACGCAACTTTCTCATTGATCAATTGATAACCAATGGCGGTTACTTTTAACTGGTAAGAACCCAGGATGGGAAGATTGACAAAACTGAAATCTCCTTTCGGTTCGGTAATCAAACCACGTATAACCGAATCCCGTTGGGTTTTAGTTACCGGATCCTGTACCGACTGGATCAGTTGAACGGAGACCCCGTCCATTCCCTTACGGGTTTTGGCATCCACGATGCGTCCGTAAAAATGACCGATTGAGGGAGCCTGTCTTCCGGCCTTAGGTATGGAAGGAGTAGCCGGTTCATCCTGTGCAAAGGATATCAATGCGCCGATCAGAGAAAAAAAAGCCAGTAAAAAACGTTGCGTATAAAATTTTATCATACGAATGCAAAATTCGTCTAAAACAGGCAGGGGGAGGAGGTATAGTTTACCAACGGCAGAAAGTAAGTGTGGGAGGGTGGTTTTTGTTAACAAGTTGCAAATGGAAACAAAAAGAAAAAACTGGGTGACTGATGGGGCTCGAACCCACGACCCCTAGAATCACAATCTAGTGCTCTAACCAGCTGAGCTACAATCACCGTTTGGGAGGGCAAAACTAAAGTAAAATCCTGAATTAGTAAGCTTCATTACCCAAAATTTCACGGGTATGCTGAATGTATTCAGCCGGTAACCACGGATTCCTGCCGGTCAACACAGCATGATCGTTAATAATTGTTCAACAACAACAATAAGGAGGCATAAATCGTTATTTTTGGCAGGTATGTCAAAATTGATTACATATATGTTCAATAAAAGGAATTTACCCATTGTCCTGATCGTATCCGCCTTCGGAATTGCCCTGGCCCTTAAAACATTTGCTTTTAGTACAGATCCGCCCACCAAATATGAAAAGATCCTTCGGAATGTGGGCCAGATGCTGGAGGAAATTCACTATAGCCCCAAAAATATTGATGACAAGTTTTCCAAAGAGGTATTCAAAAAATATCTTTCCGAGGTGGATATGGAGAAAAAAACGTTTCTAAAGAGCGATATTCAGGAGCTTTCTAAATACGAAACCAGCATTGATGATGAAATCCTGGGAAAAGCTCCTGTGCAGTTTGTTCCTGCCGTTGATGTGATCTATAAAAAGCGATTGCAGGAATTGCAGAACATATGTCAGGAGATCCTTTCACAACCCTTCGATTATACTAAACAGGAATCCGTAAACCTGGATTATGAAAAAATGGATTTCCCGATTACGGCAGCTGCCCGCAAAGAGGAAGTCAGGAAAAAGCTGAAATACCTTACGCTCGAAAAATATGCCGACCTGCTCGACCAGCAGGTGACCGGTAAAGGCAAGCCCGGGTATGTAGTAAAAACGAATAGCCAGCTCGAAAAAGAAGCCCGGGACAAGACCCTCAAAATAATGGATCGTTTTTATGATCATCAATTGATCAAAGCGAATGACGATGACCAGTTCAATGCCTTCGTGGAAACCATTGTACAATCCATGGATCCACACACGGATTATTTTCCCCCGGTGGAAAAAAGATCTTTTGATGAGGACATGAGCGGACGATTTTTTGGTATTGGAGCTGCCCTGCGGGATGAAGACGGGGCTATCAAAATCATTACACTGATAACCGGGAGTCCTGCCTGGAAATCCGGACAAATCAATGTAGGAGATGTTATTTTAAAAGTGGCCCAGGGCAGTCAGGAACCCGTGGATCTGACCAGTTATATGGTAGAAGATGCGGTGAAGATTATCCGTGGCAATAAAGGAACGGAAGTCCGGCTCACACTGAAGAAGGCGGATGGTACCATCAAAATAGTGTCGCTTATCCGCGATGAAATCATACAGGATGAAAAGTTTGCCAAAAGTGTAGTGGTACAGACCGTCAAAGGAAAGATCGGCTATATCTTCCTTCCGGAATTTTATGCTGACTTCGACAATCCGAAAGGGAACCGTTGTTCGGTTGATGTTGCCCGTGAGATCATAAAACTCAAGGAAGCGAAAGTGGATGGCATTGTACTTGATCTACGCAATAACGGTGGCGGATCGTTGTATGATGTAGTGCAAATGGTGGGCTTGTTTATTGACCAGGGTCCGGTGGTGCAGGTACGCGACCGCGATGGCAAGCCGCAGATATTAAGTGATCACGATAAAACCGTATTATATGACGGGCCACTTGCGGTGATGGTAAATGAATTCAGTGCCTCTGCTTCAGAAATCTTTGCAGCAGCGATCCAGGATTACAAACGTGGCGTGATCATCGGCAGCACCAGTACCTATGGAAAAGGAACCGTACAAAGAAATATTCCACTGGATAAAAACATGGGCTTTAATGATATGGGAGGTCCGCTGGGAACGATTAAACTTACGCTGCAAAAATTCTATCGCATCAATGGTGGATCAACCCAGCTACGCGGTGTGTCTTCCGATATTATACTTCCCGATTTGTATGAACATTATAAAATACGGGAGAAAGATCAGCCGGATGCATTACCCTGGGATGAAATGCCGAAAGCCGATTTCACTACCTGGAAATATGCGTATGATATTAATTATATACGGAATGAAAGTGTAGAAAGAACAAAGCTCAATCAATCGTTCAGTACGATTTCCGACAATGCCGCCTGGTTGAATAATCAAAACGATAAACAATATCCACTGAACCTGGACGTATACCGGGAAGAACAGAAGAAGGTCCGGGCAACCGTTAAGCAGATTGATTCGGTAAGCAAGCTGAAAGTGCCTATGGACATTACGACGATGGCGCAGGATACAGCGAAATATGATAAAGATAAAGACAAAGACAAAGCCGACCGGTATAAGGCATGGCTGGACAGTCGCAAAACGGATATTTATCTGAAAGAAGCAGTGAATGTGATGGACGATATGATCTCCCGGAAAAACCTGGTCTACAATAAATAAATCATTAGGTATCTATGGGAACCATGCGCGGTGAAGAATATTCATCGCGCATTTTTTATTTAGACTTTCTTCATTTTTCCCGCGATCAAAGCAATCATTATTCCCATCACGGCAATCAATCCGAGGGAAACGCGAAGACTACTTGCCTGGGCAATAAAACCGATGAATGGGGGCCCGAATAAAAAACCCAGGTATCCGATGGTGGAAACGGCCGCGATGGCTATTCCGGGTGACATTTGTTTAGACCTTCCGGCAGCGCTGTAGATCATCGGCACTACGGAAGAAACACCAGCACCCACCAATAAAAATCCGATGGTTGCGGTAATGAAATGCGGAAAGCAAACCGCCAGTAATAATCCACTGGCCGTGCAGATGCCGCTGAGTTGCAGCATTCTTTTCATGCCGAGCTTAAATGCAACCCAGTCGCCCACAAATCTGCCTGTTGCCATAGTGCTCATGAAAGCAGTATAACCTACGGTCACCCAGGCTTTGCCAGGTTGCACCACATGTTCGAAATAAATGCCGCTCCAATCGAACATAGCCCCTTCGCAGATCATGGAGCAGAAAGCAATCAATCCGAGATTGAATAGGGATTTATCTGGTTTAGCAAAAATGGGCAGCTTTTCATCGTGCTTTGGATCCTGCGCCAGCAGCGAACGGGAAAAGATCAGCAGGATCAGCAAGGCCAGTCCGCTGATGCATAAATAGTGATATCCGGGCAGAACGCCGAACCGTACCATCACGGTGCCTACAGCAGCTCCGGTAAAGCCCGCCGTACTCCAGATGCCATGAAAAGAAGCCATGATAGGTTTAGCGTATAAGGCTTCTGTTCCTACAGCCTGAGTGTTTATTGAGATATTCAGCAGGTTGCCACCAAACCCGAATACGAATAAGGTAATCATTAATTGTGTGGTCGAATGCGCAAAGCCCAAAACCGGCAGGGTAGCCGCATATAAAACCGCAGCCAGCATCACGATGATCCGGCTCCCATACTTAGCCACCAGGAAACCGGCAACCGGCAACGAAGTCAGCAGGCCAATGGGTAAACAAAGAAGAACCCCGCCCAGCGCGGCATTGTTAAGTCCTAGTTTAGATTGAATGGCCGGAATACGCGATGCCCAGGAAGCAAAACAGATCCCTGCAAGGAAGAAAAAACAGCTGACGGCAATCCGGTGGATGCGGCGTTGAGATAAGGGCATAAAAACAGCAAAAATAAATGATCCGGTTTGAAGGAGAAGTGGGAAATGCTGAAATTAATGTAATATTAAAAGGAGAAAAGGAATTGGAAGATATTACCATTACTTTGGATAAGAAGATGGTTACTATTGGACTGTTACGTCTATTCAATAGTTCATTTGAAAAATTAGTTTTTCTACATAGTAAGGCAAGCGGTTATCCATTCCTCCCTTTCTGCAAAGTTGATTTCAGCATTTCTTTTTTCTTCGGATCTGAAATACTATAAGCCAATTTTACCGCACCATAAGCATTGAGAATGCCGCCGGATTCGCTGAGGTCAGCGAGACTAACCATCTCCTTATCCGTTCCGGGTTTTTTAGCTTTTACTGTGGGAACAGACACGGATTTCTCAATGCAATATTTTACTTCAGCCGGAGTCAGGTTGGGGAAATACTCGATGATCAGCGCTGCTACGCCGGTTACCACAGGTGCTGCCATGCTGGTGCCGTCGAGGTTGCCGTATTTATTTTTGCCTGGTAAGGTTGAATAGATGCGCGTACCGGGTGCAAATACATCAACCTCTTTCTTGCCATAATTAGAAAATGATGCTGTATAACTTCCGAATCCTTCTTCTGCCCGCGGATCGCTGCTGGCGCCAACGGTGATCCAGTTATTTGCCCGTTCTTTGGCGTTCTTATATACCGGGTTAGGAAAATTACCTACGCTGTCTACGTCTGCTGCATCATTTCCCGCTGCATGAATTAACAACACAGCTTTTGATTCCGCATATTTTACCGCATCGTCTACCCAGGATTTCTCCGGTGATAAGTTTTTACCAAAGCTCATGTTCACTACTTTGGCGCCATTATCCACGGCATACCGGATAGCCAGTGCGATGTCCTTATCGTGTTCATCTCCATTGGGCACAGCACGGATCATCATGATGCGAACATTGTCGGCGATGCCGTTCATGCCTTTACCATTATTTCTTTCGGCAGCAATGATACCGGACACATGTGTGCCATGCATAGGATCACCCGCCATTATATCATTATTTCCATACAAGCTGTCATTGATATCGGCTTCATTGTCTTTTACAATTTCTGCCCGATAATTTTTTGGAGGAGTTTCCTTGATCTCCATTTTCTTTTCTTCCCTGTCTGCCTGCTCTTTAAAGTCACTGAGGAAAGTGGTGTTGGTCATATCCATGATATGATTCTCCTTAAACAGATACAATAACACCGATCTGGCGGTTTTGGATTCCATTTCATTTGCCTGGAAACTATCCAGGTCGTTTCCGTTATACTCCGTTTTGCCAATGGCTTTCTGCAGGATGCTATCACTCTTGATACAGGCATTTACCACTCTTTTCAACATCAACAGATCTATTCCGCTTTCGGTGCCGTCTCCCATGATCTTCTTTTTAGCCTTAACCCACATATCATAATGATCGCGGTCTTCTGTAGT
>JAYVXJ010000185.1:0-2248 GCA_043785285.1 Chitinophagaceae bacterium | reverse complement strand
CAACAGCTTCCACAGCAACGTCTACTCCTTTATTTTCAGTAAGATCGAATATTTTTTTAATGGCATTTTCCTTCTGGCTGTTAATAATATGGGTTGCTCCTAATTGTTTCGCCACCTGAAGCCGGTTATCGTCAATATCAACCATGATAATAACAGACGGTGTATAAAACCGGGCGGTTAATAACACAGCAAGACCAATCGGTCCTCCGCCTACAATCGCCATGGTATCCCCTGGTTTAACCTGACCATTAAGCACTCCACATTCAAAACCAGTTGGTAAAATATCACTTAACATTACCATGGCATCGTCATTTGCATCGGCGGGAATGTGATAAAGACTATTATCTGCAAGGGGGATTCTGACATATTCAGCCTGCGTTCCATCAATCAGATGACCTAATATCCAGCCTCCGTTAACACAATGTGAGTACATGCCCTTTTTACAATATTCACACTTTCCGCAGGAGCTGATACAGGAGATCAGTACCCGGTCGCCCTTTTTAAAGTTACTCACGGAATCTCCAACTTCTTCTATGACTCCTATTCCTTCATGTCCCAATATTCTACCCACGGTTACTTCCGGCACATCTCCTTTGAGAATATGCAGGTCAGTGCCGCAGATGGTTGTTTTCACAATCTTAACAATGGCATCTGTAGCCACCTGTAAAACTGGTCTGACTACTTCATCCCATGATTTCTTTCCCGGGCCATGATATACTAATGCTTTCATAAATTTATTGTAAAGGTAATCCGCGCAATAGTGCAGAGGCGTAATATGGATCAGCTGTCCTTATGATTTTAATCAAAGTGGGGAATAGGAAAGACCACTATATAATCAGATATATTCAAGTGCAAGGTTGATCTTTAAAAGATTCGAAAGGTCATTCAGCATCAAATGCGCCAATTGCACCCATATCGGCATCAGCAAAAGAATGATCCACAAATGTGTAGGTTCCTTTTTCCGGAAGAACAAATTCCACAATAGCTCCACTTGCCGGTCCCAGATAAACGGCCTGCATGCCGACTAATTCATTTTTTGGGTTTCCGTCCAGCCACACTTTATCCAGAATAGTTCCAATTACATGAAAACTGGTTGCATTATTCGGGCCATCATTCATTATATATAAACGGATCCGTTCACCTGCTTTAACTTTTAGAGGGTGAACTACATACTGTGCCACTTTACCATTGAACGTTACAAATGTCGGTTGCTTCAATCTTGCAATAGCGGTATCCGGCACATAATACGCCCCCTTTTTTTGGAGGTAGTATTCATTTTGAACAATCGCAAATTCCTGATCTACTTTTCCTGGATATCCTCCTTTTGGTTCTACAATTACCATACCGATCATACCGTAGATCATATGCATTAAAACCATGGGTGTTCCACAGTGGTACATAAAGACGCCGGGATAATTTGCTGTCCATGTAAATCGTATGGTTTCTCCGGGTTGGATACTCCTGTATTTGTCTTCCGGATTCACCATGGCCGAATGGAAGTCAATCGAATGCTGCATGGGTGCCATATTCATGTACATGCCCATGTTCTGCATGGTATCATTGGAGCGGTCGGTCATGGAAAAGCGAACGGTTTGTCCAACACGAACTTTTAACACCGGACCCGGAACGGCATCTCCGAACATCCAGGAAGTAAACATTACATCATTTGAAATCCTGAACATGCGATGGTGAACGTCAATCTTAACATCAATGGTATCTCCGTCCTGGGTTTTAGGGACAGCAGGCGCATAAGCCAGAGGCCCCTTCATGCTGGTATCCTGGTTTGGCTGATTGGTTACTATTGCTTTTGGCGCACCAAGAACCATTTTTGAATTTTCGTTGCTATTTGTTTGGCAGGAGCATAAAATTAAGGCGAAAGCTAAGGTTATAAACAGGCATTTCATGTTCGTGGGATTGAATGAAAGTCTTAGTAATGTAGTACTAACTTAAAGAAAAGGGACAAATGTGATTTAAAGGGAGATGCAATTGCAGTGCCACCGAAAGCCCGGAAGGTCAAAATATGCACGAATAAAATTCAGCGGTTAAATGGCTTTGCTAAACAGGGGCCCCTTGGATGGTTGTTTGTTTCTCAACAGATGCAAATCAAATGCACGGCAGATATTGCGGATGAAATTCCTGCCAGACGAAGTTACTTCTACATGAAATTGGTCAAATTCCACCAGACCATCTGATTTTAAATCTTCCAACTCAGGAAAACTATAATCTTCCAGCAGGTTCATATACTCCG
>JAYVXJ010000184.1:0-7524 GCA_043785285.1 Chitinophagaceae bacterium | reverse complement strand
AAAATTTCTTTATGCCAGCAATCGCGGGGTATCGAATACGCTGGCCGTTTTTGCCATCGGGGAAGACGGGAAACTGACCAATAAACAATATGTATCGGTAAATGGAAGGCATCCCCGGAATTTTGTGATTGATCCGTCCGGACATTTCCTGCTTGTGGCTAACCGGGATACAGACAATATCGTAGTTTTTGCCATTGATCCGGTTACCGGTCTGCTGAAAGCAACAGGTAAGGAGATTAATATACCTAATCCGGTTTGTTTAAAATTCCTGACCCCTTAATTTTTCATCTTCGATATTGCAAAACCAGTAATTCAAAAATTTATGTGGTGGGTCTATGCTATCCTTTCCGCGATATTTGCCTCACTCACTGCTATTTTTGCAAAAATCGGAGTTACTAACGTCAATTCCAATCTGGCCACTGCCATCCGGACGATCGTCATATTACTTATTGCCTGGGGAATTGTTTTATTCAAGAATGAATACAAGGGGCTGGCGACACTCTCCAAACACAATTTATTTTTTCTGATTATATCCGGTATCGCTACCGGGTTATCCTGGATATTTTATTTCAAAGCTTTGCAATTGGGAAAGGTTTCGCAGGTAGCGCCGGTGGACAAACTCAGTGTGGCCCTTACCATTGCGCTTTCTGTTGTTTTTCTGGGAGAAGTATTAAGCTGGAAAACAGCTATTGGAGCTTTACTGATCATAGGCGGAACAATCGTTATGATATTCTAAAAGCATAATTTATGAAACTCCTGTTTGCACTTTTGATAACTGTTGGCCTGGGGGCTGTTATTGGACTTTCAACCAGGTCCAATATTTCCACCTGGTATACTGATCTCCAAAAACCTGTTTACTTTCCAACTAAGAAATTAATTGCCCCTGTATGGACAATCCTCTATATCCTGATGGGAATTGCCTTATACCTTATCTGGGATCAAAATCCTTCGCCGCAGCGATCCATTGCCCTGACCTTATTCTTTATTCAACTGGCCCTGAATTTTTTCTGGAGCTTCCTCTTTTTTAATTTCCACCTGATGGGTATCGCGCTACTGGATATACTGCTATTGGTGATTTTTATTATTCTCTGCATCAATTCATTTTCAAAAATGAATGAAACAGCCGCATGGCTTTTTATTCCTTATCTGGCATGGGTCGGCTTTGCCAGCCTATTGAATTTTTCCATCTGGAGGTTAAACCGCTGATGTTGTACGCAAATTTTTAAAATACAACAGAATCTCTTCCCAATCATTTACGCGCTGGTGATGCGTATAGTGCACATTATGGGAAGCCGTAAACATAATGGGTATGCCCGCAAAATGATCCAGGTTCTTGAGATGATCATCGATCAGGTAATCCGTGTGGATGATCCGCTTGTCACCACAAAAAACAATATTCTTCCAGGCGATGAACGGAAAGTATTCTTCCAGCCATTCTTTTTTTTCAAACAACGACTGGGGAAATTCCATCGCCGCTGAAACAATGTACACATCATAGTCTTTCATCAGGGTTCTGACGGCCTCCACTCCTCCCGGTATCAGGGGCAGGGTTCTGAAAAATCCGTTGATGCGAACGTAGCGTTGAACAGCTGTTTTATCCGGGAAAGCTTCATTTTCCGGAATGCCCAGCATAGATTTCGGATCTACTTTTTCCCCGGTTTCATTTTCATAATACCGGATAAAATGGGTTTCTGTATCGGCCAGCACTCCGTCCATATCAATGGCTATAGAAATCCGTTTTTTGTCTTTTCCCATAATATGATTTATCACTACAGGTACTTTTCATGAATGACATTGATATGATGCTTATGGTGACCATAAATCAGATTCAGGATCAGCCGGACGGATATCACATGGCCATTTGCCGTTCCTTTCCTGGCAAGTGATACTTCAGTTAAGGATTCTATGAAAGCGATGCTGGATTCCCTGACCAGGCTGTACTCCCGCATAATATCTGCTATTTCCCGGTTATTTGCGCCCGCATACTCCGCAAAAGTTTTTTCTTCGAACCCGGGTAACGCTGTTTCATCCCCCCGGGAGAACCGGAGCGCACGATAAATAAATACCCGCTCCGCATCGCATAAATGAACAAGAATATCTTTTATTGTCCACTTCCCTTCCGCATACGCATACGTTAATTTTTCCGGGGGAATCTCATTCACCAGTTCTTCCGTATCCGCCAAAATATCCTGAAGATGAATCAGCAGGTTCCCGTCATCCGGTACCTGGTCCAGATATTCCTGGTAAAAAGGCGGACAAATTTCTTTTGGCTTGTATATTTTATTTATGTCCAAGTTTCCTGTTTTAGATTTCAAATGTAAGAAACATCCAGCCGAAGTCATGTTCCCTTTTACCCGTGGCCCTAACCACTCTTTATATAAATAAAACATACCCGTTTTTATACCCCTCCAGTAGTAAGAATTAAGTATAAATAAATTAGCCTGCTAATTTTGTATACTAATATGATTGACTTAATACTGCTTTCTGTTTCTGGCATGGCTATGTGGCCAAGTGGTGAGGCACGGGGCTGCAAAACCTTCAACGGCGGTTCAATTCCGTCGATGACCTCTGCGATAAGTTAGATTTGATGGCAGTCGTTTTACGGGGTATATTTCTATATGCCCCTTTTTTATTCCTTAAAATCCGTATGGGTTTGTGGATTTGAGTTTAACTTTAATGAAATTCCTTTCACCCCATACAGCAACCGTGATAAAATACCTTCTTGCCGCATGTTTGCTTTTTACTTTTAGTCTGAATGCCCAGCCCCTGAGTTCTGCGGGTATTGATAGTGTTGCCAAAAGGGCTTTAAGAACATTTGATGTTCCCGGAATTGCGGTAGCTGTTATTAAAGATGGTCAGGTAATCCATTCCAAAGGTTATGGCCTGCGTTCCCTGCGAACCGGCCAACCGGTAGATGAAAATACAGCTTTCGGAATCGCTTCCAATAGCAAAGCGTTCACTGCTTTCGCCCTCGGACTATTGGTGGATGAGGGTAAGCTGAACTGGGATGATAAAGTGCGTAAATATATTCCAGAGTTTAAACTCTATAGTCCGTTCGTAACTGAGGAGTTTACGATACGCGACCTGCTTACACATCGGAGCGGACTGGGATTGGGCGCAGGCGACCTGATGTTTTTTCCGGATTCAAGTGATTTTGGGTTAAAAGACATTCTCTATAATCTGCGGTTTCTGAAACCGGTTTCCAGTTTTCGTACAAAATTCGATTATGATAATAACATGTACATCGTTGCCGGAGAAGTGGTGAGCCGGGTGAGCGGCATGGCCTGGGATGATTTTGTTGAATCACGCATCCTCAAACCGGTTGGTATGCTTCACAGCGCTGGCTCGTTTGATCGACTGCCGGATAAATTGGATGTGATTGATGCTCATGCGCCAGTAGAAGGAAAAGTGCAGGTAATTGCCAGAAGCTCTTTGAAAGTAGGGCATTCCGCCGGAGGCATAAACTCCAGTATTGCTGATCTGAGTAAATGGGTGCTTTTACTTTTAAATCAGGGGAAATACGGAGAAGGACTTAGCAAAAGAATCTTCAGCGAGAACGTGCAGAGTGAAATCTGGAGTCCGCAAACCATCATCCAAATAGATAATCCGGGCTATTACAATACCCATTTTGGCGCTTACGGTTTTGGATTTTTCATTTCAGATGTGAAAGGATATAAGCAGCTTAGTCATACAGGCGGACTGGAAGGCATGGTTTCGCAGATTACCCTGATCCCCGAACTGCATCTCGGTATTATTGTATTGACCAATCAGCAGGAAGGTGCGGCATTCAGTTCCATTACAAACCAGATCAAAGACGGTTATCTGGGAATGAAAAAAATGGATTGGGTAGCCCAATTGGACGGCGAAAGAAAAGCGTCCCTGGATTATGGCAACCACATCACAGATTCCATCTGGAGAGAAATTAACGAAGTACAAAAAAAGACTTCAAAAACAGATTTCCGTATTTATGAAGCTGTATACCGGGATCCCTGGTTTGGGGATGTAATGATATCCATGAAAAACGGTAAATACTGGTTTGATTCCAAACGCTCTCCAAAACTCACCGGTGAACTTTTTCCGTTTAAAGGAAATAGCTTTGTGGTGAAATGGCGGGATCGCAGTATGAACGCAGATGCCTATGTGATGTTCCGATTGGATGAACAAGGCAAAGGAGACGGCATCCTCATGAAACCTATTTCCCCTTTAACGGATTTCAGTTTTGATTTCCAGGACCTCGATTTTCACCGGGTGAAATAATAATTAAGGCGTTTTTTTATATACTTGTTTCCCATCCGAATAAGTAGCCAGCACGTTTGTATTCAGAATACCAGATTCATCAGCTGTCATCAGGTCCTGATCCAGCAGAATGAAGTCGGCTTTTTTACCAGGCTCCAGGCTCCCGGTTTCTTTTTCCAGAAAATCAGCTTTTGCTGCCCAGATGGTCATACCCCTGATCGTTTGTTCGCGGGTCAGTGCGTTTTCGGGTTGGAAACCAGCTGCCGGATAAAGATTCGCATCTTTCCGAAACACAGCTGAATGAAATGTTTTAAAAGGAGAAATATCTTCCACCGGGAAATCGGTTCCCAGGGCTAACCATCCGTTTTGATCCAATAATTTTTTGTTTGCATATGCGTCTTTCAACCTTTCAGCCCCCAATCTTTCTCCAGCCCAATACATATCACTGGTAGCATGGGTGGGTTGAACCGAAGGAATGATACTCGATTTTCCAAACAGATCGAAATCATTTTTATTGATTACCTGGGCATGTTCAATCCGCCAGCGCCGGTCGTTCTTACCTTTTAAATATTTATTATATACGGTTAACAGCACGCGGTTACCACTGTCTCCTATTGCATGCGTACACATTTGAAAGGATGTGTTAATTAATATTTTCGCTACGGAATCATAGTGTTCTTTATTATTCAATAAAAAACCAAACCACGCTGGTTTATCCTGATAAGGCTGGAGAAGGCAGGCACCGCGACTTCCCAGCGCACCATCTGCATATAATTTAAAGCCATTCACAAAAAGTCGTGCTGTTTTATAAGGACCTTTTTTCAGATACCTTTTGTAATTAGCAGGATCATCACTGAGCATCACATACAATTTCATTTTCAGACTATCCATCTTTTGAAGGGAGTCTATCAGTGACACTTCGTTATACATCAGTCCACAATCCGTAATGCAGGTGAGTCCCTGCGCAAAACAGTTGGCCTGTGCTGCTAAAAGCCAGCGACTATATTCTGCTGCTGAGGGTGCCGGAATATGCGCACTCACTAATCCTACAGCGTTGTCAATGAGTAGTCCGGTTAGTTTTCCATGGATCGTTTCAACCGTTCCGCCGGTGAGTTGCTGACCGGGATGAACAGCAGAAAGATCCAGCGCCCGCGCATTGGCCATAGCGGCATGTCCGTCAATACGGCTGAGCAATACCGGCTGATCCGGAAATAATATATTCAGTGAATCATTAGCAGGAAAAGCTTTCCCGGGAAATCTATTCTGATCCCAGCCCTGTCCCTGTATCCATTCCAATCCGGGATGCAAGGGGGCAAATTTCCGAACCCTTTGCAATACTTCGGACCAGCTGGAAGACCCGGTTAGATCAACCTGAAATAAGCTGCTGCCATAAGAAGCAAAATGCGCATGCGCATCAATGAATCCCGGGAAAATAAATTTATTGGAAGCATCTAGTTCGTTGGCAGATTGGTACTGCTGAAGGATTTCCGATTCATCGCCTATAGCAACAATTTTTCCGCCCGTTATGGCTATGGCACTTGCTTTACTAAATGCAGCGTCAACAGTATAAATGGTTGCATTGTGAACGATCAAATCAACCGCTTGCCGGGAATGACAACTTACCAAAAACAACAAAGCAGATCCCAGCCAGACTGTACCTAATTTTTTCATATCAGTTACATTTTGTATTGAGACGCCAATACGTTAAAACGCTTCTTTCAACAGCGTATATAAGCGTTCAAATTTTTTAAACTGCTGTTGGTATACCGGATGAACGTCCGGCGATGGATTAAAAATTTTCAAAACTTTTCCCTCAGCTGCCGGAGTAAGTCCCAACGCTTCCATACCCGTTTTTACGGCACCCCAGGCAGCATTTTCGAGGGTTTCCGAAACCTTCACCGGGAGGTTGAATACATCTGACAGCATCTGAACCCAGAGATCGGTTTGCGCAAATCCTCCCGTAACATAGATCTGCCGGATATTTCTTTTTTCTAAGAGGGGATCACTAATAGCATAAACGCAATTAACCACAGCTTCCATGGCGGCCCGAACGGCATGGGCTTTGCTGTGATTTATCGTTAATCCAAATAGTACGCCTTTGGCAGCAGCATTCCATATCGGCGCGCGTTCACCCAGAATATAGGGAAGAAAAATCAATCCATCACTTCCGGCTTTTACGCCGGAAGCAAGGGCTAAAAAGTCCGGTAATTTTTCAGATGCCACGAATAAATTTTCCCTGAGCCATTGAAGCACTACGGCTCCGTTATTGCTGGCGCCCCCCAACAGGTATTGTTGGTCTTTAATATGATAACAAAAAGTGCGCATAGCCGGATCGGTCACCGGCCCATTTACAATAACCCTTGCTGCACTGCTGGTACCAATGCTCACCACCAGAGAATCTGCATTTTGAGCATGTATCCCGAGGTTAGCCATAGCCCCGTCACTTCCGCCAATTACAAACGGAACATTTTTCAACCCGGGAAACAAGGACGGATTTGTAAACATTTTAAGTACAGATACAATATCGGAAAGCCTGCTTTGCTGAAGTCCGGTTTCTTTCAATATTTCTGCATCCCACTGAATCGTTTTTATATTCATCAGTCCGGTGGCGGCAGCGATCGAAGAATCCACCGCATAGATTCCGAATAATTTAAAAAAAATGTATTCCTTGATACCAATAAATTTGTATGCTTTCTGAAAAAGCAAAGGATCATTTTCTTTCAGCCACAGCAGTTTACAAAAAGGAGTCATAGCATGCACAGGAACACCCGTTTTATGGTATACTGCAGCTGCCTTTTGTTCCTTATGAAAACGGGATGCAATATCCGCAGCGCGGTTATCCGCCCAGATGATACATTTTGAAACCGGCAGCCCCTGATCATTTACGGCAATCAGGCTGTGCATCGCTGCACTAAAACTCAGAAGAACAGGTGGCTTCTGTTGAAAATGAAGAAGAATATTTTCCACAGACTGAAAAACGGCTTTCGCAATCTCCTCCGGATCCTGTTCACTCCAATCCGGTTTGGGATGAGTCATCACATAAACACCGGATTGCTCAAATAATACTTTACCATCCCCTGAGAATGCAATTGCTTTTACAGAAGTAGTTCCTATATCAATTCCAAGAAAATAATCCATTCAACATGTAAGCAGACTCAAATATAATTACTTAAGCCGGAAGCCACATCGGGTGCCTTTTTTAATTGTTCCATGCGTATCCGGACCGGTTATTGCGGAATTGGTCTGCTGATTAATGGTCATCATACTATCTTTACAAAGAATGATTAC
>JAYVXJ010000183.1:0-2251 GCA_043785285.1 Chitinophagaceae bacterium | reverse complement strand
TCTCTATGAATTTAAAGATGGATTGAACCGCTACCTGTCTTCATACCGGTCACCCGTGAGCTCCCTGAAAGAAATCATTGCTTTTAATCAGGCGAATGAATCCAGGGCGATGCCTTTTTTTAAACAGGAAACCCTGATAGAAAGTGAGGGTAAAGGAAATCTGGAAAGTAAAGAATACCTGGATGCACTGTCAAAAACCCTGGGATTCAGGAAGAACATCATAGGTGTAATGAGCACAAATAAACTAGATGCATTAACGGGCATCACCAACGGTCCTGCCTGCTGTATAGATCTTGTAAACGGGGATTATGATAATGGGCCTTCTTTATCTACACCGGCCGCCATTACCGGATTTCCGCATATTACCGTTCCCATGGGATTTGTGCATGGATTACCTATAGGTATATCCTTTTTTGGCGATGCCTATACGGAACCGGCGTTGATTTCCATGGCCTTCGGATATGAACAGGCCTCCCTTCAAAGACGAAAACCTGTTTTTCAAAAAGACCTGCTTAAGTAGTTTTACTCAAAATTGAATTGTATTTCCGAAAGGGAACATAGAAGAAGCGAAAAATAATATATTTGCCCTGTTATATGCCGGCCCCACCGGCATAACAACCCCAACCTCCGATTCTCCAAACAGATCCCGTATTTCCAATACCGCTTGTTCTGCCACTAACCTTAGCGTATGAATAAGATTCAAAACCCGGCGTCCCGCAATAAAGGAATATTTATTGCTGCCATCATCGTCATGTTGGGCGTGGCATTCTTTCAATGCTTCATAACCACGCATGATCTTCAATGGGCTTATGATAAGGATTTCGACCGGGACATGGCTTTTATCCGCGGCAATCTCGAGGGAAATTTTGGGAAAGATCCAAATTATATCGGAGAGTATTTATGGTATAACCCGTTGTTATTTTCCATAGAATCCGTAATAGTAAAATGGACAGGACTACCGATCAATATCATTGTAACCCGAGCGGGCGTTTACCTGAATCTGTTGAGCCCAATTGCCTTTGTGCTCATGTTATGGGTACTCTTTGATCCTAAAATTGCGTTGTCGGGCTTGCTCTCTTTTCTTTTCCTGGCATCGGGAAATATTCACAGTTGGGGCGCTGCTACCTATTCTCCCTGGCTTTATCCGGTTTGTTTTGTTCAGTTTTTGTTCTACCTGAACATTATTTTTCTTTTCCTGGCACTGTCCACGCAACGTTATCTGTGGTTCATTATGCTGGGTGCATTTACCGGAATAAGTTTCATGGGCCATTTGGGTCCCACCGTCATCATCTTATTAATCAGTGTCATCATGCTGGGCGCTGGTTTTTTTCGTGCGTGTAAGGCCCAAGATTTACCCCGCATTAAAAAATATTTTTTACAGGCACTCGCCATATTGATCCCATGCCTGATTGCGGCTTCTCCTTTGTTATTTATTGTGGCCGGTAAATACCAGCTGCGTTATGTAAACAGGAGCCCTTCTGATTACATTGATGACTTTTATAAATTCCGGTATTTCGGTGGAATGATCAGAGCCAATTTTTCCATTTCATTACTGATTTCCTTTTTGGGATTCTGGTGGTTTTATAAAAAATTCCACCAGCCCATTATACGAAAAATTATACTCAACTGGTTTCTGGTTTGCATAGTCATGTATCTTTATTCATCCATCATTCCCATTTTGCATGACCAGTTCCGGATTTCCCTGCCCGGAACGGTTCCTTCTTTTCATTATTTCTTTTATCTTAAAGCCATTCAATCCGTATTTTTTGCGTTCGGATTGGTTTTCCTATTAAAAAAACCCGTTCTCTGGATTTCGGCCCGGATGAAACAACGTGGCTCCGGTATTCCTGAATTCAAAAGGGAAAACTGGATTTTTGTAGGGGGGGTATTACTTTGTGTAGCGCTGTATTATCCTTTTTATCAGTCCAGGAGAGATTTTGTTAAGCTCCGGGAACGGGCATTGATGAAAGCAGCCCAGAAAGAAAAAATAGAAGTTTACAATTATATTGTGGATCATATTCCTTCAGATAGGGTCATTCTTTGTGAGGAGGAAATGTCAACTTTTCCGGTGATGGCTTCCGCACGCAAAATGGTTTCAAACTATTCCACTTTCTCAAACCCTTTTGTCAACTACGATCAACGGGAGAAAGACCGGGGTGATATGCTTTCCTTTTTGATTACCGGGTTGCCGGCATCAGCGGCAAATCTTTTTCCGCATTATAAAGTGAGTTATATCCTGTTGTCGCTGCCG
>JAYVXJ010000182.1:0-2253 GCA_043785285.1 Chitinophagaceae bacterium | reverse complement strand
CGCTGGCCGTTTTGGTACTTTCCAGCGTAATCATGGCAGGCGTTGAGACCGTTCGCGCATTCGGGGAACTTTGCAAAAGAATGGATTTCTGAATGCCCGGTGCTTTTACCGTATCAATGGAATTGGCAAACCGCGAAAAAACAGGATCCAGGTTCTTTGAAATGGGGTTGGACGGGTTGCCGTCGAGTAAAGGATAGTAGGGCCAGGGCATCAACTGAAACTGAGGCTTCCCACCCAGACCACCCACCACCAGGTTGATACTGGCATTCTGCATGTCCTCTATCAGATCCTGGTTGATGCGCACGCCAAAATGAAATAAGAGATCATCGAGGTTTAGCCCACGATCATAAGCAATAACTTCTTTACTCATTTTCAGACTATCCGATTCCGCATATAAATTATCTATCATGCAAATCAGGCTCCCACCGCGCAGCACGAACTGATCGAGCTTGCGTTTTTCATCATCCGAAAATTTAATGGATGGTTTAACCATGATGAGTGCATTCAGCTGGGCCGGAATCACCGGAACACTGTCCAGTCGCACAATGCCAAACCGGAAATTCTCCCGCAGATATTGTATCAGGCCGTACACCCGGAAGTCGAGCGGCTCCCCATTACCCATCAGATAACCCACCGCTGGAAGCGTGTCCCTAACCAGTTTATCAATCGCATGGGCAAATTTATATTCAAGCAGCGTTTCTGCATTCACATACAACTGTTCAGGAGGTTGTCCTTCGCGGCTACGCTGAACGCCTTTAAGCAGGTCTACCGGAAAAACCTTATCCTTATATTTCACCATTGCTGCCGGGATCACGACGCGCTGACTTTGCTCGTCCCCCTTTTTCGCCTGGGCAACCATGGTCATGGGTTGAATGCCCATCCGGCTCAGCGAATCCAACATCATCGCGCGGGTAGTATCATCACCGCCGGCTACCGGATCCACAAAACGATAATGAATATTACCATCAGCATAATCATTAAACTCCTGCAATAAAGCTTCCGTACTATTGCTGAGCTTGCGCAATCCCGATTTTAAATTTCCCTGTAGATAAATATCGATGTTCACTTCATCATGTATATGTTGAAGCATTTGCTTTACCGGCGCACTAAGTGTGTATCTCTTTTCATTGGTGAGGTCGAACCGCAACGGCCAGAAAGAAGCGAGGATGTTGACGAGCAGCAGCACGATCAACAAATAGAACCAGCCTGGTTTGGAAGAAAAGATCTTATGCATAGGTCAGGCTATCTTTTATTCAGATTGTTTCTGGTGAGGGTTAGAAAAAACAGGATCACACTGATGAAATAAATGGTATCGCGCATGCTGATCAATCCGCGACTCATATTGCGATAATGAAAATCAATGCCCAGCATATCAATATAATAATCTGCTCCGGCAGGGAAAGAAGGAATGCGGCTGATGGCATGAAAACCCGTATAGATCAGGAAGCACGCAAATCCGGATGCGATAAAGGCAACAATGGCATTAGAGGTAAAACTGCTGCAACAAAGGGCGATCGCAGCAAATACCGCCGTCAGCAGAAAGAGTCCGATATAAGCACCCAACGTGGCTCCCATATCCATTCCGGATTGCGTGGCGAGTTGCTGCACAGAAAAAAAGTATATCCAGGTTGGGATCAAAGCCATTCCAATCACCAATAAGGCTGCGAAGTATTTCCCATTCACGATCTGCCAGTGGGTAAGGGGTTTGGATTGAAGGATCTCAAACGTTCCGCTCCTGAACTCTTCAGAAAAACTGCGCATGCTGATGGCTGGAATTAATAAAAGGAGTACCCAGGGAGCCAGTTCAAAAAACTTTTCGAGACTGGCATATCCGAAATCAAGGACGCTGGTATCGGGAAAAACAAAAAGAAGAAGACCGGTAACAAGTAAAAAAACAAGGATGGCAATATAGCCTGTTAAACTGCTGAAAAACTGTCTGAATTCCTTTTTGCAAACGGCCCACATAACGCGAAAATAACAAGGGAAAAACGGAATTGGTAAATAATTTCTTTTAACAACCCATTTTCTTTTATATCCGCCCCACTTTAAAACAAACCGTCTGAACGCTGAACCCTTAACGCTGTAGAAGGTATACCATCCACTATCATTAGTGGTTTATTCAGTTTTCTTAATCAACTGCCTGGTGATCATCTGTTCCTTATACAATACCTGCAACACATACATACCGCTTGGCAGGGTGCTCAGCCGGTTAAGATCAACATGATTCAATCCTTTGTATGCAGTACGGTATCC
>JAYVXJ010000181.1:0-2262 GCA_043785285.1 Chitinophagaceae bacterium | reverse complement strand
AGTACGTTGAACGGACTCGGCCTGGATGTAGTTGACCTCGGCTTGTCCACCACACCAACCGTTGAAATTGCAGTTACTGGTGAAAAAGCAGCCGGAGGTATCATCATCACCGCCAGTCATAACCCCAAAGAATGGAATGCCCTGAAACTCCTCAACGCGAAAGGTGAATTTATCAGCGAACAGGATGGGAAATGGATCCTCGACCGGGCCTTGAAAGATGCTTACACATTTGCCACTATAGAGAAGCTGGGTACCAGCACAACAGATAACAGTTACCTCGAAAAACATATACTGGCCATATTAGCATATCCACTGGTTGACCGGCAGGCAATACAAAATAAAAACTTTAAGGTTGTTGTGGATGTGATCAATTCCACCGGCGCCCTTTTTATTCCGCCCTTATTAAAGGCCCTGGGAATAGAAAATGTAACACTTCTCCATGATGAAGTGAATGGTAAATTTGCTCACAACCCTGAACCGCTTCCGGAAAACCTTTCTGCATTGAGTGCTGAGGTGAAAAAAAGAGGAGCAAATCTGGGCATCGCCGTGGATCCGGATGTGGACCGCCTTTGTTTTGTTTGCGAAGATGGGAGCATGTTTGGAGAGGAATTTACACTGGTTGCTGTTGCAGATTATATTTTGGCGCGGAAACCCGGGAACACGGTAAGCAATATGAGCAGCACCAAAGCGCTGAAAGAAATCACGATCAGACACGGAGGAGAATATTTCCCATCTCCAGTTGGAGAAGTGAATGTGGTGGATAAAATGAAAGCCGTTCATGCGGTGATTGGAGGGGAAGGGAATGGCGGCATTATTGTACCAGACCTTCATTACGGAAGGGATGCCCTGATCGGTATCGGCTTGTTTTTAAGTGCGCTGGCACATCACAAAAACGGTATGCGTTCATTCAGGGCAAAATATCCGGACTATTTTATTTCCAAAAATAAAATAGAACTCGGGAAAGCCATTAACGTGAATGAACTGTTCGACAAGATCAAATCAAAATATAAAAACCATCCGGCAAATACGGAGGATGGTCTCAAGATAGAATTCGACGACGATTGGGTACACCTTCGCACATCCAATACCGAGCCCATTATACGCATCTATGCGGAGAGTAATTTTGAAACTACTGCCAACAACATCGCCCGGCGGCTGATGAAGGATATCCAGGAATTCATTTAGACCCTTCCGGAAGGCAATCCGCTCTTTTATCCTGCGGCTGTTTTTTCAAAACCGGATAATACTTGTTGGTATGGAAAGAATTTATTTCGACAATGCAGCCACTACTTCACTAAATCCCGAAGTATTGGAAGCCATGATGCCGTTTCTCACAGAAAAATTCGGTAACCCCTCTTCGATCTATTCCTATGGAAGAGAAGGTCGAATGGCTGTGGAACAGGCCCGCAAAACCGTAGCCCGCATTTTGAATGCGCATCCTGCAGAAGTTTTTTTTACCAGCGGAGGAACAGAAAGTACCAATACTGCAATTGCTGCAGCCATTCATGATCTGGGATGCCGGCACATCATTACCTCTCTAATCGAACACCATGCAACCCTGCACACCGTGGAATACTACCGGGAAAAGGGAGAGGCCACACTTCATTATGTGAAACTACTTCCCAATGGTCATATCGATCTGAGGGATCTGGAACAATTGCTTTCCGGCATGGAGTCCACATGCCTGGTCACGCTCATGCATGCGAATAATGAGATTGGTAATCTGCTGGATCTGGACGCGGTGGGAGATATCTGTAAAAAATATGGAGCGGTTTTTCATTCCGATACCGTGCAGACCGTGGGGCACTATTCATTTGATCTTAAAAACACCGCTGTCCATTTTATTACAGGAGCCGCCCATAAATTTCATGGCCCAAAGGGTATTGGCATTTTGTATATTAATGAAAATGTAAAGATTCACCCCTATATCCATGGCGGCTCTCAGGAACGGAACATGCGGGCAGGTACGGAAAATGTATATGGGATCGTGGGCTTTGCAAAGGCCCTTGAACTCGCCATGGCACGCCTGGAAACAGAAAGGAAGGAAATCGGGAAACTAAGGGAATATATGGCTTCGCAATTGAAGTTGGCTATCCCGGATGTGCTTTTTAACGGAGATGCTTTTGGTAACTGCCTGTACACGGTATTAAGTGTAAGTTTTCCGAAATCAGAAAAGAGCGAGATGCTATTATTTAACCTGGACATAAACCACATTTGTGCTTCCGGTGGCAGCGCCTGTACCAGTGGCGCTGAGCAAGGTTC
>JAYVXJ010000180.1:0-2264 GCA_043785285.1 Chitinophagaceae bacterium | reverse complement strand
ATCAGTTTGTGTATGTTGATGAGAAAGCAGTTCTAAGTAATGCCTGGGCAGGGAAACTCTATGCGAAACACAGGATGCCCGGTGTGTGCCTGTTTGGCGGAGGCAACGACTTTTCCTTCCTGATTTCCGATGGTAACGCCTTTCAATACCTGAAAGATTCCAATATTGTTTGGGAAGGCCATACGAACGATAAGGCCATCGATATCCTCTTCGATAAAACAAGGAATTCATTTTGGGTCCTCGGGGAACATTCCATCTCCATTTTTTCAACAGTGGATCTAACGCTGAGCACCAAATATAAAGGGAATGAGTTCACCTGTTTCGCCCTGTCGGATAATCACAAGGAGATATTAGCAGGAACGCATAACGGCTACCTTTCCATCAATGCAGATGACGGTACGCTGGTAGGGGATATCCATAGAAAGCTTCCCTGCCCGGAACTAACTGTAATCCGGGTCATTGACGGAAAGACCTGGTTTGGCTCTTCCCAAGGTGCTTTTATGTTGCGTACTAACGGGAAATTCGATTATTATGCATCCGCGCGATGGATACCTTCCGATAAGGTCATCGATATCGCCAAAGGCGGTAAGGATGTCGTGCTGCTGCTAACGGATAAAGGATTGGGAGAGATCCATTTCCAGCACATGACGTTGCAGGATAAGGCGCTGTTTTTTGAAAAACAGGTCCGGGCCAGGCATATCCGTAATGGCTTTAACGCCAGCATTTCAAGAATGACCAATGGTGATCCGGACACGGGCATCCTTGAGGATTCGGATAATGACGGGCTCTGGACATCCATGTACCTCGGCGCAGAAGTATTCCGCTACGCCGTTACCCGCTCTCCGGAAGCCCTGCAAAACTGCCGGGAGTCGCTGGAAGCAATGGAGCGCCTGTACACGATCACCTCTATCAAAGGGTTCCCGGCAAGATCGTTTGAAAGAAGGGGATACGAATCTGCCGACCCGCAGGTATGGAGAAATGCCGAAGATTCCGGATGGGATTGGAAATCCACCACCAGCAGCGATGAGGCCATCGGGCATATTTTTGTTTTTGGCGCCATCGCGGAACTCGTCGACGATGCCGGTCTGAAGAACAGGGCCATCCGGCTGATCGATATGCTGATGCAACATATCGTCGACCACAATATGTACCTCGTGGATTGGAATGGCAAGCCCACCAAGTGGGGGAGATGGAACCCGGAATATGTCAACGCCCGCCCGCTGATGGTGGGCGACAGGAAGATTACTTCCTCCAATATCATCGCTATGCTGCAGACCGCCTGGCATTTCACCCATAAGCAGGTCTACAGGAACAAAGCATTTGAGCTGATGCAGAAATATGGCTACCTCGATAACCTGATGCGCCCCATGAAAAACATCGCATCCGCACCTTCCGACGCCGACGAACTCAGCCGGGATTTGTCGGATGGGTGGAACCACTCGGATGATGAAATGTATTTCCTGGGTTATTGGGGCCTTTACCGCTATGCGTTTAACGATACGCTGAAAGCAAAATTCAAAACGTCTATTATCGATCACTGGCAGGCGGAAAGGCCAGAAAAGGAAGCCGCCTGGGATATTGTTACGGCAATGACAGGCGTCAGGGATTTTGACCTGTATGAGGCGGTAGGTTATTTGAAACGCTACCCGATGGACCTGATCAACTGGCGGGTCACCAATAGCCAGCGAAAAGATATCAGCTTTATTGCCCCCAATTTCCGAAGACAGACCATCACCGAAGTATTACCTCCGGATGAACTGCCTGTCAACAGGCATAATTCCAACCTCTTCGACCTGGATGGAGGAGACAACGGCAGCTCGGAAAACAGTGCCGGCGATATTTGGCTTTTACCTTATTGGATGGGAAGATATTTAGGGGTAATCAGCGCCAGCGCGGAAAAATAAATAAAACTAAAAGGATATGGATCAGGTAAACTGGGGTATGATCGGTTGTGGTAACGTTACCGAAAAAAAGAGCGCCCCCGCCTTTAATAAAGTCGCCCATTCACGGTTGCTGGCGGTTATGGGAAGAAACTCCGCAAAGGTCGCCGATTATGCAGCCAGACACGGGGTCCCGGTATGGTACGACAAAGTAGATGACCTGATAAACGATCCCCGGGTAAATGCGATTTATATTGCCACTCCTCCCGATGTACACCTGGAATATGCCAGGAAAGCCATGCTGGCCGGAAAGCCCGTATACGTGGAAAAACCGATGGCCCGGAACGCGGCGGAATGCGAGGCGATGAATAAGGTCAGCCGGGA
>JAYVXJ010000179.1:0-2264 GCA_043785285.1 Chitinophagaceae bacterium | reverse complement strand
ACATTTATGGAAAGCCGGTTCGGTGCAGATTTTTCCAATGTGCGCATTCATTCTGGTGGCTACGCTTCCCAGTTATCAAATGAATTAAATGCACAGGCGTTTACAGTTGGCAATGATATTTATTTTAATGCTGGGAAATTTTCTCCCAATTCTTCAGAAGGCAAACGTTTGCTGGCGCATGAACTGACGCATACGGTGCAGCAGGGAGCTGGTTCGGTAATGCAAAGAAAATGGATACAACGAAAAGTAAATGCCATTCGCTTCATGGAAGATGCTACTTTGTCTGAGATATCGGATGGGAAAAAAGTTTTTAAAGAAGGGGATAAAGATCCTGCAATAATAAAAATAACACAGGCGATTTTGGAACTTGGCTTCTACGGAATTTCTATAGTTGATGAGCGTTTTGATCCACCGCTAACGTCTGCCATTACTAAATACCAGGCGGCAAAGGTCTTAACTGGTAAATCGGCCAGCGGCCAAATGGATAAACCAACATTTGATGCGTTGGATAAAGATTTTCAAACGAATTATGCAGTTGAAAGAAATGTAGTTTCTAAACAAAAATCTGCAGACTTATTTAAAGGTACCGACGGTATTAATACTATAGAAAAAATTGAAACTGATAAAGCTATTTCAACGGAAGTGCCGGTAAACCCCATAACAAAATTACCACCTGTATTTGTTCACAATCTTTTGGGAAAAGGAGAATACAAGGATCGGTTGCTTGCGGCGGTAGATAAGGAAATTGTAGATGAGTTTGATTCAATGGGTAAGGGTAAGGCGGCGGCACACGCTGATCCCACTAAAATATATGACTGGAAACAGATTGATATTATTGCGAAAGAATCACAAAATGCAGTTGATGCAGTATTTGGTGAATATAAAAAAGGCCCCCAAATGAAAGGTGGCGTTACAATTATGGACGCATGGGCGGATAAAGAAAAGCAACTTACTGCAGGAGGCAAGGCAAAAGAAGATAGTTCTGCGGCATGGCGTGTGAATAAAATATTAACGGGCGATAGCGAAGTAAAAAAAGTCGATCGGGAACATGGGGCCATTCAATCCAGGGCTGCAGAAAAGGCTATCGTTGATCCCATCCGGACAGATATGATTACTAAGCACAGAGATGAATTAATTGAAACCCATAAGGGATGGCCTGGCTTTGAAGACAGTGGAAAAGTGTTTATCCAGTTGTTTAAAGAAAGTACAGACGCTGCTAACAGAAAGAATATGTGGGATTATTATCAAACTTTTATTCATGAATATATACATTCACTGGAACACGCAGATCACATTGCATATCGCCGCGGTAAGAACGAGCAAAAAGGTGGTTTTACACTTCGAGAAGGCGTGACAGATTATTTTACAAAAGTGGTATGGAGCAGTATCAGTATTACCGATCCGTTACGAAAAACAATTGAGGGCCCGTTTAATGATCCTGTAAATAAATTTGTAATTCCGGCTTTGAATACTTACGATGAAGCTCTAAATGCAGAACGGCTTGCCGGTGTGGTTGGCATACGTAATCTGGCGGCCGCATTTTTCCTTGGCAGGGTAGATTTAGTTGGCAAATGATGATCTCTTTTATAAACGGTGATTTTTACAAGCTGTAATAAATCAGTCTTAAAACGAAAAATTATTTACTTTGATGACGATTAATAATAAAAACAACTGTAAAAAGGCAGTAAATAGTTTTCTTCTAAAACAAATAGATGGATGGATCGGATTGCCTGGTGCCTGCAAAAAAGCCGACATAAAAGCAAATTTTGTTTTTCAGGAAGGGACAGGAACTTTATTTGCAGGAGAGGAAACAATAAAATATTCCTATGATGCGCTAAAGCATGACGGATTTGAATCAGGCGTTTTTTTTAATTTTTCTGATGAAAGGCTTTGTTTTATAACAACAGAATATTGGTCGTTTTCAGTAGCGGTATGCAATGATATTATTGACAAATTTCAACAAACGGAACATCATCTTGATTTTTACTGGAAAAATCAGTGTATAAAACATGGAGAGTGGGTATATCCTGATAAAGGCATCACATTATGCATTGTTCCGGATACTGGACTAATTGCAAAAGTTATAGTATACCCAGTTTGTGATATAGATTTGTATAAAAAGAAATATTATCAGGAAGATCAGGGCGAAGAATTTCCTGACAGAATTTAAAAAAGAAAAGCAGCGATAAGTAATGCAGGAAAAAACCAACATATTACCGGATAATAAAATTATTCCGACATCTGCAGATATATTTTCTGCGCAG
>JAYVXJ010000178.1:0-2265 GCA_043785285.1 Chitinophagaceae bacterium | reverse complement strand
TAATTGAATCGTTGAACCAGCTATTCTTTCCGGAACCATAATAGGTCGGGAAATCCAGCTGGGCTTCTGTGGCATCCAGATTAAAGAACAATTCGAATATGGCTTCATGTACTTCTTCGGGCCGGCAATTGGGTTTATCAACTTTATTGATCACCACAATAGGCCGCAGATTCAGGTGGAGGGCTTTCTGGAGAACAAACCGTGTTTGCGGCATGGGTCCTTCGAATGCATCCACCAGCAACAAAACCCCGTCGGCCATTTTCAATACGCGTTCCACTTCACCACCAAAGTCGGCGTGACCTGGAGTGTCAATAACATTAATTTTGACTCCTTTATAAACGACTGCCGCATTCTTACTGAAAATAGTGATCCCTCTTTCTTTTTCCAGATCGTTGCTGTCCATGATGAGCTCACCTGTTTCCTGGTTATCCCGGAATACTTTGGTGGCATGTAAAATTTTATCAACCAAAGTGGTTTTACCATGGTCTACGTGTGCTATGATCGCAATATTCCTTATCTCCATATAATCCTTACTTTAAGCTGGTCGGCAGCCACCGTTTTTTTCGACGTGCAAAGGTATGCTTTTTCCCCGGTTAATGGAAAGGTTTCTCGGAAAGGGTTGACGGCCTTTATGTGCGAAGCCATACCTGATTTCCATCATCCGTCAACGGTCAGCCGTCAACTGTTTTATACCCTGATGTAAATTTTCTTTTTGTCCAGATAAAGCCCAATCAGCCAGCAGAAAAGCATCCACGAAATGGCGAATAAGAGCGATCCGAAATAAAGACCGGCATGCTGGTAAATATTGCGGTACAGCCAGGAAACCAGATCCACATTGGGTTGGGGATGGATCATGTAAAGTATAATAACACCCACTTCAGAAAGCAGGTAGATAAACAGCGGATTTTTGCCAAATACCGTGAAGAATCTTGTCCATTTTGTTCTGCCCAGAAAATCCACCACATAAATAATGGCGGCTATGATCACACAATCCAGACCAACGGTATAAACGACAAAAGAACTGGTCCAGAGTTTCTTGTTGATCGGAAAACTAAGATCCCAGAAATAAGCGATCACGATGAAGGCAAAACCCAGCAGTAGTAATTTGGCGAGGCCTTCAAACGATTTTCCTTTTTGCTGCAGGAATTTTCCAACCAGGTATCCAAAGGTTACGTTTACCACCGAAGGCAGGGTACTCAGCCAGCCTTCCGGATCAAAAGCAACGCCTTCACCATGATACATGTGGTCTTTCCCCATCAGCCATAAATCTATTTTATATTCGAGGTTACCCGTCATGGACAGCGGATCGGGAGCATCGCCGCCCATCCGCATCAATGCCCAGTATAATAAAAGGATAGATACCGAAACGCTGATCACGGTGCCGGATTTGAAATAGCAGATCAGCAGGGAAGCTATGCCATAAGCCAGTGCGATCCTCTGCAATACACCCAGGATGCGGGTATGAGAAAAGGGGGAGAGCACCAGATGATGAGCATCGTTGAATACAAAAAAGGGAAACCAATATAATAAAAAGCCGCAAAGAAAAATGAGGAAGGTTCGCTTAAAAATTTTCGCCAACACCTGAGACTGCTGAAGTGTATCCCACCGGCTCATCACAAAACTCATGGCATTCCCCACAGCAAAAAGAAAAGAAGGAAATACCAGGTCAGTGGGTGTAAATCCATTCCAGCGGGCATGTTCGAGGGGTGAATAATTAAACTGGCTTCCCGGCGTATTTACAATGATCATGAAGCAGATCGTCATTCCCCGGAAAACATCCAGGGCAAGAAAGCGTTGTTTCGGGGCGGTCATTAAAAGTGATTTTGGTGGCTGGTGCCGGTGAGAAGAAATCCAAGTTCGGAAACTTCAGCCATTATTCCATCTTGAGCAAGGCAATTAAAGTAAAAAAGGTTGCTGCCAACTGATTCACTCCATTTTCTGATCAGGCTGTTTTACGGGACTCATAAGGTGGCAGCCTAAGCGTCCTGATCTTTTGGGCAGCTATCTGCAAATCATATTTGGCTTGCAAACGTAACCAGATATCCGGGGAGCCGCCAAAAACGGTAGCAATGGGTACAGCCATTCCCGGACTGATATCAGCTCTCTTGTTAATAATATTCGATACTGCAGGCCGTGAAACCTGTAACAGATTTGCAATTATACTGGTCACCTGAACTTACCAATATTATTTATAAAAAAAGGGTGTTTTATCGGAACTTGCAATGATGCCAAGAAAAATCATTTACCTCATAAATCCGATTTCGG
>JAYVXJ010000177.1:0-2267 GCA_043785285.1 Chitinophagaceae bacterium | reverse complement strand
TTAATAAATCATCATTGAGAAAAGCCATCCGCCTTACATCAGGAACATTATTGCTTATGCGGAGTGTTTCAGGTTACTGTCCTGTTACTGCATTAAATGAATCGGTTGAAAATAAGACACTTAAGGAGGAGCTTTGATGGTAAAAAGCAGATAGTTCTCTGCAACTATTTATTCGCTTTTGATCTTAAATACCATTTTCATATCTTCTGCATCAGAAGGCGTAGTATTTTTCATATCAGCCGAAATGATTAATTCCTCTGGTATCAATGAAATAATTGTGGTATTGCTTTTCCCTTTTGCCAGCAACCGGATTAATTTCTTTTCCGGGTAGAAGTCCCATCTCCCTTTTACATTATCTTTTGGCTCACCCTGAATAAATATAAATGAATTATCCGGCTTAAATTCATAGATAAGATTTGAAGCCCCGGGCATTCTGCTTATCCTTGCTGCGCCCATTAATACATAATTAATTTCCCATTTTTTGCATAGCATTTTTTTAAGGCTGTCCGGTTGAACATCCACATGCTGGGCATACAAATTAGTTTGCGACAAAATTCCAATCAACGCGAAACCGATCCACCTTAAAGTCATTCTTAGCCTCCATTTACTTATACGCATATTAATTTATGGTAAGTTTTAAGTCCAATCTTTTACGGAATGGTCTACTAAACTTCACCTGGGTTGTTCAATAATCCCGTTTTTCACGGCATACATTACCAGTCCGGCCATAGATCGGGAGCCGGTTTTTGTTTTGAGTTTATCCCGGATAGCTTCTACGGTGCGGGGACTGATTTCCACCAGATCCGCAATTTCCTTGGTGGTTTTTTCTTCACACATCATTTTCAGGATGGCGGTCTCTTTTTCCGTGAGATTGGCTTCCTGGGGAACTGCCGCTTCTGAACGGCGGGTACGCAACCCGCTTAACAGGGCTTTGTTGGTGAGTTCGTTGAAATAGAACTCCTGTTCGTAACAGGTTCTGATGGCGTTATAGATATTTTCCGAATCGGAATTTTTCGTGAGGTAAGAGTTTGCCCCTATCTCCATGAGCTTGGAGATCATGGAATGATCGTTGTGCATGGACAAGATAATTACTTTAATCTGGGGGTATAGTTTACGGATCTCCGGCAGGGTGGCAATACCATCCATAATGGGCATCTGAATATCCAGCAGGATCACATCCGGCTCCATGTGTTTGAGCAGGTTAAGGAGTTGCATGCCGTTGTCGGCTTCGCCGATCAGGTTAATGTCTTTCTTAACGGAAAGTGCCATTTTGACGCCGGCCCGGAACAGAGTATGGTCGTCGGCTATGATCACTTTTATGGTCTGGTTCGAATCGGGATTTTTCATAAGGCTTAGTTTTTAGGCCCGGGCATGGTAATAATGCTCAAAATGGAAAAAAAAGCTGATAGTTACTATAGGGAATCTACGAAATTAAACGATTTCGGATTATACGAACAACTTAAATCTACCACGTTGATTTACGGAGAGTTGAGGTAAATCTCCGATGACCGGATGGGAAAGCTACGAGTTGTGCCGTAAAAGCCGAAAGGAGAAAAACGAGCATTCCTGCTATTGTTGTGTTCCCAGTACGCCTTTATATTTGTTTGCAAGTTGATTGACAGGAATAAGCGACCTGAAAAGATCCAATGTCTGAAGAATACCGTCCATAAAGAGTTTCCAATATCCACTGAATTCCGAGCTAAGTCCAATGTCAATCAACTTCTTTTTTTTGCTTACCGCGACTGACTTATATATACCTGGTTGACCTCTGTAACCAATGCGAAATGAACAAAGGCCTGTGAAAAACTCTGTGAATGGCCTGTTCCAAATACCTCTGAACCTTATCTTTAATTGTTAAGCTCCCTATTTTATCCTGCCTGCTTTTTTGTGAGGATGGTTTGAGATGAAAACAAAAAAGCAGGCTTTAATACCTTTTTGTATAAGTGTAAGCACTTATGCTCCATTCTGAACTCCCTATTTACAAAATAAATATTTTCAAAAAAGGGTGATTTCCCGCTCCTCTTCATTTAAATCTTCATTTATTTTCGTAGCACCTACTTATTAGCAGATAGGGTCATATGAATTATACTGTTTTTACAAGCCACTACTTTACTGACTGGATCCTAACGGCAACCACCTTGGTTAGTTTTGTGATCAGTCTGATTTACCGTGCACATAAACAGCTTTTTCTAATTCAGATTTATATAGCTGCTTCATTGTTCATAGATATCTTATTTATGATTACGGAACTGCTATTTCCAGATAAA